>CAMZKN010000162.1 GCA_947311315.1 uncultured Desulfobulbaceae bacterium
GTAATAACAGGTAATGGCATGATATCTCACAAGGAGATTTATAGGTCAATTAACTGTATCTTATTTTGAGCAATATGTCCAATTGTAAATGTAACCTTTTAAAGTTGTATAAGAACTGGGTTAGGGTTAAATCACCCTGCAGTGAGATAGGGAAGACTCATCGTTTTCTCCATTTTTTGATACTCTCAAAGGGGGGGCTGAAAAGAGTCACAGCTTTTACGGAGTAGGGCACTGATATGTTTTAAATCTGGGCGAAAATTTCAATGACTTATTTATTTTCAGCTCCCAAGGTGAGCTCTACATGGAATTGCATTTCCTTTTCTACACCGTTCTTATCGCGAAGTATTGTGATGGAAATGATCTCACTCACGCGACTGTTCAGCATAGCGATGCGAAGATCTGCCATGGTTGCTATTGGAGTCTTATTGATAGTCTTTAAAATATCACCAACCTGTAAGCCAGCTTCTCCCGCCTTGGAGTGGGGGCTGATTTCACTGATTGTCAGCGATTCTTTTTCTTCCTCGGAGTTGGATGTGAGAACAATGCCGATTTTGGGTATTTCCGGCAACTCTTGCGGTGTTGCCAGGAAAAAATAATCGGCAATGTTGTTGAGAGCGACAGGTGAAAAATTGTTGTAGATGTTGAGTACAGATGCCTGTTTAATATCTAGCCTTTGCTTCACTCTCGGGGGAATACCGGAATCTTTTCTGGTATGCTGCGAACCTGCGAGTACAACCATTTTATAATCAGGATTGTTTTTAAGGTAGCTGACCACATTTGCCGCCATGGTTTCGTCCCAAAGCCCCTGGGCCTGGATAAAACCGCTTTCAGCGCCACTGCCATGGTTGCCCTGGACATGGATATTGTGCATTTGTGACAACCGTTCTGTGTAGCCTGGCATGTCCAGATTCCTGTCCAGCGGCAGAGTGTTACGAACTTCTTCCGTGAGTGTGTCTGTAGTGCCTGTACGAAAGACTGTTGAGACGATTTTCCTGTCAAGATTAAGAGCTATAACAGGAATGTGATTGTTTCGAGCGAAGTTGAAAATTTTTTGAAAATAGCGATAATCATATCTCCACACGTTGAAATAATCTGATTCTTTAAGAAACGTTGCCTCATCCATCTCTTTGTCGCCAAGGGTATAGCTGTCAAGAGCTGGTTGGGAAGACGTTGGAAACATTTCCATGCCGATGGCGAGTTTCTGGTGTTTTTGATATAAAGCTTCGATAATGCGTAGTTGCAGTAAATGGTCGGCGACAGATGTGTGCTGTTCTCCAACATATACGACTGTTGACTGTGCCATCTTGTCGACTATCTGTGAAAAAGATTTGAGGTTTTCTGTTGCTCCACCTTTGGGGAGTTCTTCCAGTATTATTTTGATGCCTGTCTCGGCCGGGTTTCTTTTTTTGCTTATATTTTTCCCTTCGCTAAACTCAAGAAAAGAGTATTTACCGTAGTGGCTGAGTCGACGCGCAACACGTGCAGTCTCTTTTTTGTCGATGCTCGTGAATAGAGCGGCAACATGTTTTGTGTTGAGCGGGTTGCGGCGAACATCAAGTCGTACTCCTGATGAAAGAAGTGCAGGTGAGCCAAAGAGTGAGCGGCATGCCTTTTGGTTTTCACCAAGAAAAAGCAGGGTATTTTCGGTTAATGCTTCATTGGTGACGTCATCCGATAGTATCACTGTAATTTTAGCTTCGTCAAATGTGGCCAGCAGAGGTGCATAGATGTCTCTTTCTTCTTCAGAACCAAGTATAACGAGTTTTTTTTCAGCACCGAGAAATCTGGACCAGACTGGAGGGAATTCCCTTTTTGTTAATGTTCGTAAAAAATTATATTCCGGGTCGATGGTGAACGAGAGAGGCCAAGATTTCAGCGGGATATTGACCTGTAGAGAGGATTGTGTTGTCTTAATAAGGCGTGTTATTATTCCAGTTGTGGTTGCGATTTTTACCTGCACATCGAGTGAGAATGGTGTCTCAGTTTTTTGCAGCAGTGTGAAAGAGAGGTTTGGACTGTTGTCGATAAGAGAGGCAGTTTCGTTTTCTATGGCAAGAGATGGGATATCAGTTCTCAGCAATCGTTCGGAAAAAAAACTGCCTAGGTCGGATTGCGATGCTGATTCAAAGTTTTTTTGCAGATCACTCCATGAAGCATTACCACCATTATGAGCAGTAAAAAACAGACGCAAACCTTTAGTGAATGAATCTTTGCCAATTTTCTTTTGTAATTCGTGGAAAAAGAGGGAGCCACGGTCGTAGCCGACCGCCCTCTGTGATTTTGCCATGGGCTGAATGTGGCTGGCCGATATGAATTGCGCAAGACTTATTGCCGATTGAGGATGGACATAGCTGAGATATCTGGTAATACTATCCTGCCTGCCCGCTACGCCTTCACCCTGTTCTTCCCTGAATGCTGAGTCGGCAAGGAAGGTTGTCAGCCCTTCACACCAGTTTCCTTCTGAATAATCGACATCAACTCCGTTGCCAAACCATGAATGAACAATTTCATGACCAAGTGAGGTGTTTTTGATAAAGGGCAGGCGTAAAACTACTTGGCCGAGCAGGGTGAATGTCGGCATGCCGAAGCCGGTGGGGAACCGGTTGGCAACAATAACGTAGTGATGGAAAGGGTATGAGCCGATTTCCTGTTCATAACGGTTGAGATATGCGGTTGCTGCTTGCAGGTAGTCATCTGCCAACTCTTGATCTTCTTTGAAAAACATGGAATAGACAAAAAGACCTGGTCGAACCTTCTGTTTCTGTATTGTATAGGGGCCTGCAATAAAGTGAATTTGTACGGTGGGTCGTGAGAAAGTGGAGGTTACCGTATCGCCTTTTGGCTCGAGAGGGAAGGTGTCTGCCTCCGTTATTGCAGAAAAATTTTCAGGCAGTGTTGCCGTTACCCTGTAGAGTTTTGGCGTGTGAGGGAGCGGGTACCAGTTGCTGGTAAGGGCAATTCCATCATGGGCTATTTTGTTGTCGTAACTCTTTGTAATTGTTTTTGTGTAGGAGAGAAAGAGGGTTCGAGTTGTCTCTTCGGCTGGGAGAGTGAAGCCGGTATCTTCTGGGTGCAGGATATATTCTTCCCCATTTTGTTTTTGTAAAAGGGTGCCGGTAATTTCCATGTCGGGTAAACTAAGGTTGAGCTTTTCTCCAGGTTCAATAGTGATTTTTGCCGTACCTGTAAGAGTATGTGCTGCAAGGTCAAATGAGAGCGAAAGATCGTAATTGCTGGCGTTTGTTTGTGTTGCATGTACGGGTGAGGGGAAAAAAACTGCAAATGTAAAAATAGCGAGTACAAGAACTGAAGAATGATAATTAAAGTACAGTGGCATGGAATTTTCCTGGGAAATAGTGGTAAAGTGTTTGGTATTGATACACAAAGATAATGTAACTATTCAGCAGCACCTCACCTGCCCACGATCAGACCGCTCAGCATACAGGTGTATAGCTCCAATCGGACTGCTTGTGGACATGTAAGGCACTGCTAAATAACAGTGAAACGGTGTCATACGCTCATAAGTTATA
>CAMZKN010000163.1 GCA_947311315.1 uncultured Desulfobulbaceae bacterium
ATGGCATGATATCTCACAAGAAGATTTATAGGTCAATTAACTGTATCTTATTTTGAGCAATATGTCCAATTGTAAATGTAACCTTTTAAAGTTGTATAAGAACTGGGTTAGGGTTAAATCATCCTGGGGAAGAGGCGGAACGCTGTTTTTCATGCGGCCATTGCACACATTGCGACACCTGCCTCGTCTATTGTCCGGAGGGTATTATTTTCCGCAAGGGCCAGGATTATGTGATCGATAAAGATTACTGCAAAGGATGTGGAATATGTGTTGTTGAATGTCCACGACGGGCAATGGAAATGATCGATAAATAGGGGAACAATATGCCAGTTGAACTGATCAGCGCCAATCACGCCGCAGCCTTATCCGCCACCCTGGCTGCACGGGCCAACCGGGTTGGCCGAGGTTTTTGCAGTGGAGTGTATCCCATAACACCCGCCACCGACTGTATGGAGTACCTGTGTGGTCAATCAATTGAAAAAAGCACGGTGGTGCGTGTTGAAAGCGAGCACAGCGCCATGGGTGTCTGTATAGGTGCTTCCGCCACAGGCGCCAGAACCTTTACCACGACATCATCAAATGGTCTTGCCTATATGGCCGAGAATTGTGTGACCGCCGCCAGCCTGCGCCTGCCGGTGATCCTGATGGTTGCCAACCGCACAATGGGCCCACCATGGAATATCTGGGCCGATCATGGAGACTCTCTAATGCTGCGTGACCTTGGCTGGATACAGCTCTACTGCGCGGACAATCAGGAGGTTTTTGATACGGTACTGACCGCCTTTAGACTCGGGGAAGATGCCCGGGTCATGATGCCGGTTATGGTCTGTATGGATGGTTTCACCCTTTCCCACACCATCGCCCAGATCAACGTTCCAGAACAAATGGATGTAGACAGTTTTCTGCCACCGACCGAAATTCCCCATAAAATGGGAGAGACGCCCCATGCCCTTGGCCAGATGGAAGTTGCCCGACAGGTTGCATCCCATCGCCAGCAGCACCATGTCGCAATGGGAGGGGCACTTCAGGTCTATAGCGAGATCCAGGATTCTTTTATGGAATGTTTTGGCAGGCGTCCCGCGGATGCAGTGGTCTCCTACCGCACTGAGGATGCCGACTTGATCCTCATCTCCATGGGTACAATTGGCGCCACCGCCGAACTGGTGGTCGATGAATTAAGAGAAGCCGGAGAGCGGGTAGGTTCCATCAGAATTCGCATGCTTCGTCCTCTCCCCGCCCACGAGATTTCAGATCTTCTGACAGGAGCAGGCCATGTCGCAATAATTGATCGGGATATCAGCCTGGGTTTTGGTGGAATCCTCTGGGGTGAGATCAGGGGACTTGCAGGCAGGGATGCTGTTGTACAAAACTATATTGCCGGCATCGGCGGCGGTGATGTTCGACCACAGCATCTCAAAAAAATAATTGCAGGACTCAGAAAGCAAAATATCGCGGCAGAACCGATCATCATGGAGGATTTGCAATGAGAGAACCAACACTGGGAGGTATGGCCCAAACCGAACAGGATCGCCCCCGGCCAATCCTCAGACCAGGCAACATGAACTGTGGCGGTTGTGGCATGTCTACAATTTTCCAACTGCTCAGTCACGCCGTTGCAGAAAGAGAGGTAAAACTTGTGATCCCCGCCTGCTGTGGTGCCATAACTGCTGCCGCCTTTCCGCAGTCCGCCTTTGACGTGCCGACAATTCTCACCACCTTTGCCTCCGCCGCATCTGTTGCAACCGGCATTGCCTCGGTTGCACGGTTAAATAACGAGGATACCCGGGTAATCTGCATGGCCGGTGATGGTGGAACCTATGATATTGGCCTGGCGACCCTTTCGGCCGCAGCCGAACGCAACGAAAACATCCTCTATATCTGTTACGATAATGAAATTTACGGCAATACAGGTGGCCAGCGCTCCTCATCCACCCCCGCCGGTGCCTGCACCACCAGTACGCCCGATGGAAAAACCGAAGTCAAAAAAGATATCATGGCTATCATGGCCGCCCATCGCATTCCCTACGCTGCCACAGTTTCAATCGCCAACGCTGATGACGCGCTCTACAAAATGAGAAAGGCTTTGGATACCAGCGGGTTTCGCTTTCTCCATATCCTTTCCCCCTGCCCAACCGGCTGGAAATCAGAACCCGCCATGGGAATTGAGCTCGTTCGACTTGCCGTGCGTTCCGGCCTGTTCCCTGTCTACGAGGTTTTTAACGGTGAGCGATATGTAATCAGCATCGAACCTGATTTTTCTGATGAAGCCTTGGGTATGTATATTTCTCTCCAGCGTCGTTTTAGAAAATCCGGGGTCACTGAAGCAAGTTTGCGACCCAATATAGACAAGTACTGGCACGGCTTACGCGCTCTCAGCGGCAGAATTGTTCCTGCCCGCCGCAGATAAAAAAATATCCCTGAAAGAGGAGTCACTATGAGAAAATATGTGGGAGAACGTATTCAGAAACTGAGAGAGGCACAGGGACTAAGCCGTGAACGGGTGAGCTATCTGACAGGTATCCCGGAAGATCGGCTGGAAGCGTACGAAAAGGGTTCTGCCGTAGCCCCCATTGGCGTGGTTATTAAATTATCGCGGGTTCTTGGCTCAAAGGTTGAAGGTGTGCTCCATGGAGGAGCTACCGTATCAGAAAACATTACCATTTGCCGGGCAGGTGAATCCATGTCTGGCGAACTCGGCAACACTGACCAGAGCTATGGATACGCCTCTCTTACCCGGCCAGGCACCGGGGGCCATATCATGGAGCCTTTTCTTCTCACTTTCGACCCCCAAACCCCACCTGGCCCACCGATCACCCATGAAGGACAGGAATTTGTCTATATACTCGATGGCAGCATTGAACTCTATTACGACGGCCAGCGGCATCGCCTGGAAAAAGGGGACAGTGCCTATATCAAATCTACCATGCCCCATACCTTCCATGGTATGGGTGAAACTATTGCGCGCATGCTTGCCGTGGTCAGTTCGTAAACACATTACAACGGAGGCCTTAGATGGCACTTATCCAGACCGTATCAGCAGAAGATGCAACAGAAAAAGTTAAGGAGGTCTATGACCAGTTAATGGCCACTGCCCGGACGATCCCTAAGCCAATGCAGATGATGAGTGCAAGCCCGGATCTTCTGGCAATTCAGGCACAATCTCTTGGCCACTATTTTCGCCACCCAACGCTCAGTTTCTCTCTGCTCGCTCATATCCGCCTTTTGGTGGCACATCATTTTAACTACCCCTACTGCGTGGATTTTAACTGCAGTATTTTACAGATGTTAACAGATATTACCGAAGAGCAACTGGTGGAGATAAAAAATGATCCATCCACTACTCTCCTTGAGGAAAAAGACAAGGCGATGCTACTCTTTGTCCTCAAAAGTGTCAAAACGCCGGACACAGTGGCGCAGGATGATATCGACAGTTTGAAAGAGATGGGCTGGACAGAAAAAGACATCTTTGAAGCAACTCACCACGGCGCAGATATGGTTCGCCACGGTATCCTTTTTAAAGCCTTTAAGATGGCAGACTAATGATACCTTTCTGCAACTGAACTACATCCGGCGCAACGCCTTGCGATAGAGTTTTTCCGCCTTGTAGGAACTCCGTACAAAGGGGCCTGAAGCCACACCGGAAAAACCGAAGGCAAGGGCCTTTTCCCCAAGTTCTTCAAACTCTTCAGGTGGCACAAAACGTTCGACTGCAAGGTGGTTTGCACTTGGCTGCAGATATTGCCCCATGGTCAGGATATCGCAACCAGCATCGAGCAGATCCTGCCAGGTCTTTTCCAGTTCAACATATGTCTCTCCAAGACCAAGCATTATCCCGGTCTTAGTTGGAATCTTCGGCCGCATCTGCTTTGCCCGCCTGAGGAGTTCAAGAGAACGTTGATAAATTGCCTGGGGACGCACCTTGGGATAGAGGCCTGCTACCGTTTCAATATTGTGATTAAGGACATCCGGCTCCGCCCGTAGAATCGTCTCAAGAGCTTCCTTATTTCCCTGCAGATCAGGTATCAATACTTCCACAAGTGTTTTTGGACTTTTTGCGCGAATGGCCTGAATCGTCTCTGCAAAAAGCTGAGCGCCGCCATCGGCCATATCGTCCCGTGTAACCGATGTCACAACCGCGTATCTGAGACTGAGTAAAACAACGGCCTCGGCGACCCGCGACGGCTCTTTGGGATCCGGCAATCCGGTGACCTTATTCCCCACCGCACAAAACCTGCAGTTACGGGTACAATTATCACCGAGAATCATAAAAGTTGCCGTCCCTTTGCCGTAACATTCAAATTGATTAGGGCATTTGGCCTCCTGACAAACGGTGGTCAGGTCATTGCCTTTCAATAGATTTCTGATTTTTTCATATTCCGGCCCCGTCGGCAGTCTGCGCCTCAGCCACCGGGGTTTGCCAACGCTGATCTTATCTGTTTTCGCACATTGTGACATCGGGATGATCCTTTTCAAGAGTAACAAACTCTCTGCCAAAAACTTCTGTCAGATATCTGTTCAATTCGTTTTTAACAATAGAAAGAGTAATTTCCTGGCCACATTCCAGGGTAAGTGTTGTCATTATCACCCCGACAAGCCCGCAGGGGTTTACCCAGGAAAAAGGTTCCAGCAAAACATTAACATTAAGAGCCAGTCCATGAAAAGACACACCGTGCCGAATAGCAATACCCACGCTACCAAGCTTTTTATCACCCACCCAGATTCCGTGGTTTCTAGGGTCTCGAACCGCTTTCACACCATATTCTGCAGCAAGACAGATCATTATCTCTTCAAGCAGACCGACATATTCCGTAACCGAAAGTCCGGCTTTTTTCAGATGAATAATCGGATAGATAACAAGCTGACCAGGGCCATGATAGGTGATATCTCCGCCCCGTTCAATCTGGACAACCTGTACATTTTTATCCTTAAGAAACTGCTCGGACACCACAAGATTTTCTCTGCCACCACGCCTGCCAAGGGTAAAGACAGATGGGTGTTCGGTCACCAGAAAAAGATCATCTGCAAGCAGCCCATTCTTTCTGCGCTCCGCCAGTCGTTGCTGCAGGTCATACGCTTTGGAATAGTCGACCAAGCCGAGGTCGACTATTCCTGCTGCCTTTCCTGTATCAGCCACAGAGACAGGGACGTCTTGCGGCCTGGATTTCATCGAGACGCCTCATCTTCGAGCGAACCGGTGCATTGCGTAACAGCTCAGGATTATCTTTACTCTCCTGCACTATCTTTTTCACCGTATCTATAAACTGATCGATATCTTCTTTACATTCGGTTTCAGTAGGTTCAATCATTATCGCACCATGAACAACCAGTGGAAAGTAGATGGTAGGCGGATGATAGCCGTAGTCGATCAGACGTTTGGCAATATCAAGAGTGGTGATCTTATCTTCCTGCTGCCACTCATCAGAAAATACACACTCGTGCATGCAGGGCATATTGTAGGCAAGTTTCAAGGTTCCCTTGAGCCGTTCCTTGATATATGCAGCACTGAGCACCGCAAATTGACTGGCTTTTTTCAGATCAGGCCCCATGGTTCTGATATAGCTGTACGCCCTGACCAGCACACCAAAATTACCGTGGAAACCATGTACCCTGCCGACAGAATCCGGACAATCATATTCCAGTTTAAACTGGTCACCATCTTTTACCGCTCTCGGCGTTGGTAGAAATTTTTCAAGTTCGGCAGTCACGCAAACAGGGCCAGCACCAGGCCCACCACCGCCATGGGGCGTGGAAAAGGTCTTATGCAGGTTGAGATGCATAACATCCACTCCGCATTTTGCCGCATCAATAATTCCCATAACCGCATTCAGGTTGGCGCCATCGCCATACACCAGCCCACCTTTGGCGTGGACAACTTCTGCAATCTGACGAATATTGGTTTCAAAAAGTCCCAGCGTGTTTGGATTGGTTACCATGATTCCTGCAGTCTCTTCGTCCATCACATCTGCAATGGTCTGCGCATCGAGAATACCGTTTTTCCCGGATTTAACCGGAATTGGTTTGTAGCCACAGAGTGCCGCGCTTGCCGGATTGGTTCCATGGGCCGTATCCGGAATTAGAATTTTGGTTCGCTTCGAGCCACGACTCTTATGATAAGCAGCAAAAATCAACATGCCGGTTAACTCACCGTGGGCTCCTGCTGCAGGCTGTACGGTCACTGCGGGCAGCCCGGTAATAGCACCCAGATACTCCTGCAACTCATACATAAGCTGCAGGTTACCCTGAACATGCTCATCGGCCAGCATCGGATGGGCGGCTGCAAGTGCCGGAGTGGCGGCAACCCTCTCGTTAATCTTTGGATTGTATTTCATCGTGCAGGAACCCAAGGGATACATCCCCGTGTCCACACCAAAATTCCATTGCGAAAGTCGGGTATAGTGACGAACGACATCAACCTCACTGAGATCAGGGAAATCTGGCCCCTCACCCTGCAGAGCTTCAGGAAAATTTGCCTCCGGCACATCACTTTTCGGCACACACATCCCGCACCGCCCTTTCTTTCCCTTTTCCCAGAGCAGGGGTTCATTCATAATCAGTCCACTTGCGCCCGGTGTCTTATTCTCATTCATGATTTCACCTCACCCACTACCGTATCAATGACATCCTTCCCAGCCGTTTCCGTCACACAAAACAGATATTTCCCGGCAAGTTTTGGATAGTATTTACCGAGGTCAAGACCGGCCACGATTTTCTTTTCCAATAAGCGTTTATAAATCGGCTGAAAATCCTCTTTAAACTCAACCACGAATTCGTTAAATGTCGGAGAATCGAAAACAATCTTCGCACCATTTTTCACAAGTTGAGCTTTGAAATATTCACCTTTATCGTAGTTCAGCTTAGCAAGATCCCTGAGCCCGGAACCACCCAATGAGGACATATACATAGCGGCAATCAAGGTGCAGATACCCTGATTGGAACAGATATTGGAGGTTGCCTTTTCCCGCCTGATATGCTGCTCACGGGTCGCAAGCGTCAGCACAAAACCACGTTGACCATCAAGATCTGTGGTCTGGCCAACAAGCCTTCCCGGCATACTTCTGACAAATTTTTTCTTGCAGCCAAACATGCCAAGGCCCGGCCCACCAAAGCTTCTCGACATACCAAAGCTCTGCCCTTCACCACAGACAATATCGGCATCACATTCACCGGGACTTCTTAGCAAACCATAGGCCAGCGGTTCGGTAAAACTAGAGATGAAAAGCGCACCGGCAGCATGAATAGTATCCGCTGCCGCTTCAAGATCTTCGATCACACCAAAGAAATTCGGAGACTGCACCGCAACCGCGGCAAGACTTTCAATATCTCCAAGGCCGGACAGATCGGTCCGGCCATCATCGCCCACGGGCAATTCCAGCAACTCATATTCCGTTGGTGCAAAATAAGTTCTGGCAACCTCCCTGTAATGGGGATGAATCGCAGAAGAAATAGCTACCTTTGTTTTTTTCTTGGAGGCCCTCAACCCCATAAGCAGTGCTTCTGCAAGGGCGGATGCTCCATCGTAAATAGATGCATTGGCAACATCCACCCCGAGAAGTCTCGCCGTAAGAGTCTGGTACTCAAAGATACCCTGTAATGTACCTTGGGCCATTTCCGGTTGATAAGGGGTATAGGCGGTGAGAAACTCCGACCGACTGGCAAGCGACGGAATTGTCTCTGGAATATTGTGGTGGTAGTTGCCGGCACCAACCAATACTTTGTATTCATTGGTAACCGTCATTGCCTCGGCAAGCTGATCAGCATGCTCATTAAGCCCCCATTCATCAAGGGGCGCAGGCAAGTTCAAATCCCCGTCATACCGGCATTCATCGGGTATCGAACAGAAAAGCTCATCCAGATCTTTTCTGCCGATAACTTCCAGCATTTCCTGTATTTCTTCATCAGTATGAGGCAAATAACGCATAATAGTATTCCTTTGATGATTTCTCTTCGTAACTGTTCAGCAGCACCTCACCTGTCCACGATCACCACGACCAGCATACAGGTGTATAGCTGGTCGAAGCGCTCATGAACATGCAAGGCACTGCTGAACAGTTATATTTCGTGCTTCTACGGTCTTTTTTGCCGTCGCTGAAGAGTTACTTCTCTTCTAACCCTTTAAAAGTTCACGATACGCATCTTCCGTGAGAAGTTGTTCAAGTTCAGACGCATCTGATGGCTTGATTTCAATGATCCAGTTTGTGTACGGATCCTGATTGATCAATTCAGGTTCATCTTCAAGGGCTTCATTGATAGCTACAACTTCACCACCGACGGGAAGGAAAAGTTCGGAAACAGCCTTAACCGATTCAAGGCTGCCAAATTCATCACCTTTAGCAAAAGTATCACCTACTTCCGGCAGTTCCACATAGACGATATCACCCATTTGATCCTGGGCATAATCGCTGACACCAATCTTTAACGTCTCACCAGATGCACTTGCCCACTCATGATCATCTGAATACCGAACATCCTTACCAAAAACCAATTCACTCAACTCTTTCATTTAACCCTACCTCCAAAGTTTAACGATTATTCAACCATAGTTCCAACAGGATTTCTCGCACTCCTGTTCGGACGCACATCAGCTCGTATCTCGACCTTGATTTTACGTTTGCCATCTGTCAACACAACCTGGTTACCCGGTTCAATATTTTTATCCAGCAAAACAAACCCACAACATAACCCCTTGGCCACAAAACCTTCAGGGACTGTTCCAGCAATACTGATTATCTCACCATCAACACGACCAATAGCCATATCGGTAGTACAGGTCAGAATGGTACCAATAGTCTCTCCTTCAGGAGAAAGAACCGATGCGGTATCACCGGCCGCAATTTTTCTCGGATCAAAACCTGCAAAAGGCAGTGTAAACTTATCCCATTCTTTTTTTACAAGAACTTCACGACCGATAAACGGTTTGGTAAAAGCATTGTGCTCTTCATCCCACGCAAGAGCAAACTGCCATGGATTATGTAAAAAAGGCCACGCTCCCACATCCTGGTGGGATAGCGGCAGGACGGCACCAGCCCTAAGCGAATCCCGTGCCGCAAGTCCACAGGCAAGAAGTCCTTCATCACTGCCGGCCGCAAGCAGTTGTTTCCAGAGGGGCAGCAGCTTATCAATGGCCACAAAAAGCTCGAAACCAAATTCTCCGGTATAACCGGTACGAGACACCA
The DNA here is from genome assembly GCA_947311315.1 of uncultured Desulfobulbaceae bacterium. Lineage (GTDB taxonomy): Bacteria > Desulfobacterota > Desulfobulbia > Desulfobulbales > Desulfocapsaceae > Desulforhopalus_A. The sequence goes on from CAMZKN010000163.1 coordinate 9,174, forward strand.
GCACGGGAGTTCCATCTTTGAGCTCCACCGTCGTGGACGAAACACAATCATCAAAACCGCCTTTAAACGAGAAGTAGATTAATTTCTCAAAGAGACTGTCCGGGTCTTTAATGATTTTTTTTAAGATCCGTCCCGCCTGTGGGCCCTGAATATCCATTTTACCCACGCGGTCGGTTAAATCTTCGATAACAACTGCATCATCACCACCATTTTTACTCAGATGTTCACCAATTTCTCCACCCATTGCCGCATTGACAACCACCATAAAACTCTCGGCCTGCAGCTGATATACAATTGCATCGTCAATAACTGTGCCGTCTTCTTTTAAAAAGATTCCATAAACGCACCTGCCATCGACAAGAGGCTTTCCCTTACCAAGACAGGAGTCCAGATCTTTACTCAAACAACGCTGCAAAACGGTCCTGGCGCCTGCACCCTTAACTGATACGGCTGCCATATGACTGGTATCAAAAATCCCGGCACTTTGGATTACAGCAAGATGTTCTGCCTTTGCCCCGGTTTTATACCAGAGCGGCATATCATAATTACCAAATAAAGCCATATTGGCTCCGTTCTCTTCATGCCATTCATGCAATACTGTTGTCTTTGAATCGACCATGTTAGTACCTGTTATCATTAATTTACTGATTATTATTAATCGGCCAGCTGAAGTGTCAGCGGCACCTTCAAATTAAAACTTTTATAAACAACAAAGGTTTCAACCGCTCTGACATTTTCAAGCGATGAAACCTGTTCTGTGTAAAACCTCAGCATGGTGAATTTTTTGGTGAGAAGAACCGTCAGGATAAGGTCAAAACGCCCCGTCACCACGCAGACGGATATAACCCCGCGCAGTTTGCTGAATTCTTCACCTTTTTTTACAAGATTCATATCTTTTAAGCGTACACCCACCATCACAATGTGTTGATCCGGCAAAGCATCCGGATCAACAAGAGCCGTGATATCCAGAACACCTTCAGTTTTTAGCTTTTTCACTCTGGCCCGTACTGTTCCTTCAGAAATTGCTAGAGAATCAGCAATTTTCTTAAACGGCATACGGCCATCCTGAAGATGATTAATTATTGCCAGGTTGATTTCGTCTATATTCACAACAAACACCACATATTGGTTATTAGTACCTTACTCCGCAAAAGCTGTAAGTCTTTTAGGTACCCCTTTGAGGGGTATTAATAATTTTCTTGATTATACGCCTGCAACCCGACACTGTCAATATCTATAGTGGTTTTTTACGGTTTCGACCTATTTTGCCTCTAATTTTTACGTTTTACGTAATTACTTATCACAATTGCTAACACAAGACATCAAGAAAACCTACTCTTGCCCAGTTGTCAGCAATGATCTGTTTTAGGAAATACAAAGGAGTAAGAAATAATTTTCAAGGGAGGATTGGGGACAATTTAAGGCAATATTTCTATGGGAGTACCTTCATCTACAGCATTCCAGATTTCATCCATCTCCGGGTTCGTCACGGCGATACAACCATCAGTCCAGTTGAAATTCTGTACAACGTTGGCAAACAAACCCAACTCGTTCTTCTGGCCATGAATCATAATCAGGCCACCGGGATCCACCCCGGCAGCTTTGGCCCTCGCCTTATCCTGTTCATTGGGATAAGAAATATGGATAGATTTATAAAAACGACTATCGGGATTTTTAAAATCGAGGATATAACGACCTTCAGGCGTACGCTCATCCCCTTCCTGTTGCTTATGACCTTTTGGATTTTCGCCAAAAACAACGTGAAATTCTTTTAGAACCTTGCCCTGCTTTTTCAGGAAAAGCTTCGCGTGGGATTTATCAACAACTACCAGATCTGCCTTAATCGTCGAGAAGCAGGACAGAGGCCACAATAGGGTAAAAGCAATAACTATCTGTAATTTTATCATAAAAAATGTAACTTCTCCAAAAGTGTTGGTAAAATAAAGCGTGCGTTCGAACCCCTGCCCTTGTATGATGGGAAGCATGAAAAGCACATTCGATCAACTCACCAAAAACATTCCCAAAGAAGACAAAGAAAATCC
>CAMZKN010000164.1 GCA_947311315.1 uncultured Desulfobulbaceae bacterium
AGACCGAAGCCGAATATCAAAAGGATATGGCCCAGAGAATATAACTCGATTACGTAGATTCGCAGTGGGCTTGCTCAAAGGTAAAAACGTAAAAAATATCACTCAAAAAATGCGCAAGCTCAGCTTTGCCGTACGAGCAGTTTTAGATCACTTAAAAATGACGAAAAATTCCTGTGCCAATTGAAAGAGTTGGCGGTTAGCATTAATTTACCCTGATATGACGGAGGTGGGCTACGAAGTCATAGAATCTGAAGACGGTATGGACGCCTGGAACAAACTGGAAGAAAATATCGACGTCATCTCCATGCTTGTTACCGATATAGAGATGCCGAACATGAATGGGTTTGAACTCACCCAAAGGATACGAAGTGACGGCAGATTTGACAAATTGCCGATCATTGCCCTGACAACGCTTGCTTCCGCTGAAGATGTAGCCAAAGGCAAGTCGGTTGGAGTCGATGAATATCACATTAAACTGGATAAGGAACGGTTGATGGTTTCAGTCCACGATTATATGAAAAAACTGTACTAACTGTTGCTCCATAAACTCGATACTTTTTATCAAAAACTTATACACGACAAATCCATATGAATGACAATACGACATCGTCAGACGGAAAAAATATCGTTGAGCTCGCAACTTTTTATGTAGGTGATGCCCTTTGTGGCATGGATATACTGAAAGTACAGGAGATCAACAAACTCATGCAGATGACAAAAGTCCCCCAGGCACCTGAATATGTACTTGGTATTCTTAACCTCAGGGGACAGATTGTCACAATCATTGACCTTGGCAAAAAACTTGGTCTTGGGGAAACCGATATATCTCAGGATCCTCGAAATATTATCGTCAACTCAGCCGGTGGACATGTAGGCTTGCTTGTTCGAAAAATTAGCGATGTGGTTTCAGCAGATATGGAAAAACGTGAAAGAGCACCTGCAAATATGAGTGGTATTCAGGGAGAATTTTTTACTGGCGTTTTCAAAACAGACGATCATCTCATTGGTATTCTCAATGTCGACAAAGTTTTAAGCATTGAGGAGCAAATAAACATATGATTACCGGGAAAAAACTTCGAGTTCTGGTAGTTGATGATACCATTGTCTACCGAAAGGCCGTTTCCGATATAATTGAGGAAATTCCCGGGGTCGAATTGGTTGGTGTAGCCCACAACGGAAAGATTGCTCTTGCCAAAATCCGAACGCTTAAACCTGATCTCCTCACCCTTGACATTGAAATGCCGGTAATGGACGGTATTGAAGTGCTGACCGAATTGCAAAAAAATCACCCCCAAATTGGGGCGATTATGCTTTCGACCTTGACAACAGACGGCAGCATGATGACTCTGCGTGCTCTGGAGCTTGGTGCTTTTGATTTTATTCTAAAACCCCAAAGCAAAAATCAACTTGAGGGAAAAAAGGAAATCAGAACTCTTCTTGAGCCTATGCTAAAAGCGTTCATCCGCTCAAAGAACGCACCAACCAGGCTCGGCAACCAACAAAGGACATCTTCCCCCCTGACTCGTGGAAAAAATGGCCTTCCGGGAAAGAGATCCACACCCGGAACCACAGCTCATGTTTTTAAATCTCAAAACAAACCAGCAACTGCAAGGCGGGGCAAATCTGAGATAGTCACCATTGGCATTTCAACAGGCGGACCAAACGCACTCAACAAAATGCTGCCACAGCTTCCAGGTAATTTAGGCGTCCCGGTACTTATTGTTCAACATATGCCACCGGTATTCACCAAATCCCTGGCCAACAGTCTTGATAAAAAATGCGCCCTCTCAGTAAAAGAAGCCGTTGATGGTGAGAATATTCAGCCCAATGTCGTTTATATTGCACCAGGTGGGAAACAGATGAAACTTGTGGCCGGTACAGACGGGCAGAACAGACGTATAAAAATTACAAACGATCCGCCGGAAAATTCCTGCAAACCTTCAGTCGACTACCTTTTCAGATCAGTTGCTGACTATTATGTTGGTAGAACAACGGCGGTTATTATGACTGGAATGGGATCTGACGGCACAAAAGGTCTTGCCACGCTTAAGGCCAAATCCGCATACATTATAGGGCAGGATGAGGCTTCATGCGTTGTTTATGGCATGCCCAAGACTCCAGCAGACCTCGGTTATATAGACACAGTTGTTTCACTCAATAAAATTGCCGGTGAAATAACAAAAAGCACTAAGTAGTGAAGTAAAGTGCCCATATTCATGTTTTTTATTTCCACCAACGATTTTCAAATAAAATGATAAAAATTGCTCCAGCAGAATTAAAAATTATAGCCCAGTATATCCACGCAATTTCAGGGATATACCTAGACCAGAGCAAATCTTATCTTTTTGAGACTCGATTAAGTTCGATTGCCGAGGCAAACGGGTGCAAATCGTATCAGGAACTTTGTGTAAAATCCAAACGAGATGCAACAAAAAAACTGGAACGACAGATTGTCGACGCAATTTCAACAAACGAGACACTTTTTTTTCGTGACAAAGGGCCATTTGAACTTTTGCAGCATAAAATATTACCTGAAGTAATTGATGCGCGATCTGCTAAATCTTCTCTGCGAGTACCTATAAAAATCTGGAGCGCTGCATCCTCCACTGGTCAGGAGCTCTACTCTATTGCTATCGTCGCCAAAGAGCTCCTCAAAAATGCTTCAAATTATTCTCTTACGTTGCTTGGTACTGATATTTCAGATTCAGCTGTAACTCAGGCCAGTTACGGTAAATACAACAAGTTTGAAATCGAACGTGGGCTTGACCGAAAATTTCTGCAAAAGTATTTTTCTCTCGTAGGGGATTCATGGAAAATTAAAGATGAAATTAGAGCAATGGTACGGTTCAAAAAACTTAATCTAATGCTCCCTTTTTCAGCTTTGGGAAAATTTGATATTATCTTTTGCAGAAACGTGGCAATCTATTTCACCCTTGAGGATCGCAAAAAACTCTTTAATAAACTTGCAGACAGTCTCGCTGACGATGGTTATCTTGTGATAGGATCGACCGAATCGCTGACAGGTGTATGTCCTCGATTTGTGCCCAAACGACATCTGAGATCAATCTTTTACCAAAAGAAATAAAAAAAAAGAGGTTCTCCCATGCTAAATCTTTCCATTCTCGTTGTCGATGATGATCCTGTAATCAGACGCTTACTTGAACAGCGACTAAAAAAAGCAAACCACTCCGTCCATGTAGCTGAAGATGGTTATGTTGCAGAAAAGTTACTTGAACAAAATACCTACAATGTGGTTCTCACCGACTTGATGATGCCTGGTGAAATTGGGGGTATTGAGGTACTGGAAATTGCAAAAGAACTCAATCACCAAACAGAAGTGGTACTCATCACTGCACATTCATCTATAGATACAGCTGTTGAAGCAATGAAAAAAGGTGCCAACGATTACCTCGAAAAGCCAATCAATTTTGATGAACTTTTCCTTCGTCTGGAGAAAATTGCCAACATGCAATCAATCCTGGAAAGCGCCAGAGATCTTCAGGAGGCATTCACCGCCACGGAGAACCAGGCTGCGAGCACCATTCAAAACCTGGAGATACAGACAGCTCATTTACAAGAGACACTCGACACGGTAGAAGGTCTTATGCGAAATGAAGAAATAACCGACGATGAAAAAGTATTGCAGGCAATCGATATCATTACCCGCTGATGGGTAACTTACCAGAGAGCACCCTCAAGTGTCGTGCCGTCCAATGCGGCACCTTTTAAGTTAATTCCAGACAGATCTGCTCCAGACAGGTCGGCCTTGTATAGGTCAGCATTTTTCAGGTTCGCTTTGCGCAAATTGGCACCAACAAGTGTTGCCCCTTTGAGATTAGCTCCCTCCAAATCAACTTTTTCCAGATTACATCCCGTCAGATCCGCTTTTTCCAGATCCGCATCCTCAAAATCATGACCGGCCAGATCAAGTCCTGACAAATCACATTCGTAACATTTATTTTTATCAAGTAAACGATCGAGATTATCCTTTTTCCTCTTATCCGCAGCAAGATCCTGGCTCTTATTCGTCACAGTTTCAACCGGGGTGAGATTTTTTATCACTTCATTTTTCTCTGGCTTTGGTTTTACTGCAACAACTGGAATACTCCTTACTTGGACGTCATCATTTTTAACAACATTTTCAGATACTATTTCTTTTTTCTGTACATCAGTTTTTTTCACTTGTTCTTTCTTCGCCACGATCGGTACCGGCGGGGCGACATCTTTTTTAACTACAACATTTTTAAATGTATTAACTGTTTTGGCAGGAGGAGAATGTGGAATAGGGGTACTCTTCGGTTCAGGAACACTCGAACGCACTCGCTTTTTTGAATTACCAGCAATAATAGGTGGAGGAGGATCTTCAAAATCACGCCTGGGGGCTACAGATACTTCTCTTTTGACTGGATTTTTCTTTGGTTTTGATTGATCTTCAATATAAACTTCTTTCTCAACTTCTGTAACGCCAACGGATTCATATGGCCTTGCTTTAACGAATTGACCATCAAGTAGAGTTCCACCAAGATAGGCACTTTCAAGAAGTGCTCCTCTCAGATCTGCTCCTCTCAAGTCAGCCTCACCCAGATCAGCGCCACCAAATATTGCTCCACTCAAATTTGCATTTTTCAAATTTGCTCCAGCGAGATTGGCGAGAAAAAATTTAGCACCTGAAAGATCAGCTCCTTCCAGATCAGCTCCCGACAATTCAAATCTAGTCAAGTCAGCACCTGAAAGATCACATCCCCTGCAACTATTATCTTTTTTCAACTTGTGGATATTTTCCTGAACAATGACACTTTCATTTGAAAATGCATTTGTACTCATTAAAAGGAAAAAGAATGTGAGTGAAAAGCTGACAACAGAACAGGAGTTTACGATTTTATTTAAGTTTAGTTCAAACTTTAACGGCAGTATCATTTTTTGTTTCGTCTCCATTTCCATGGTGGTATTGGTTGTGTATCATGCCATAGTCCCTTGTCCAGCCGCTTCGCCTTTCTCTCCAGTTTTTTCCACGACCTGCAGAACCCCTTTTTGCAGTATTTCGGATACACCCAGGCTAAACCTGCTCCTACAATTTGACCGTTCAAAACAACATTCCCATGAGAAATTACAGCAACAAGTCGTCCATAGGAGTCATGATACAGGGGCTGGACAGTAATCTTCTTTTTGTTGATCTTCGATTGAACAAATTTTTTAGCTTGTTTGGCAAATGGCTGATCATATTCAGGACAATCTATACCATATAATCGCACTTCAATAGTTTTATTTTTTGCAGAGACTACCATGGAATCGCCATCTATTATTTTTTTAACAAAACCAGAAAATGATCCTCCGCTAAACGCTATACCAGGACTTAACATACAGTAAAAAAGAAACAGAAATACAAATGTTTTCCAAAAACAACCTTTACACATAGTTTTTAGCATAACGGATACGTTGACCAAAATTTTGATTTTTTATCTGCAATTCTCTAACATTTCACACTTATTGCCGCATATTGATAAAATTTCAATAAAAATCCAACCATAAACAATAGAAAAAGGTAACTTCTCCAAAAGTGTTGGTAAAGTCCATTCTAACCGTCGCATAGCATCTTACGAAAATCTTTAACCAGTGGAAGGCCATACATAGCTTTTATTGAAGTGAGTTGTTTTTGTG
>CAMZKN010000165.1 GCA_947311315.1 uncultured Desulfobulbaceae bacterium
GAATCCGAGTGAAACGGAGGCATTTGCGAGGGAACTCCGGTGCCAAGGGATAACTCGGTGCGGTAGACTGCAGTCTACTACAAAAGGTGCGGAGGGAGAAATCCTTCCGCACCTTTTCTTTTTTCCTTCCGACAGCAGGGACTCGTACTTGAGATTATTGTTGGATTATTTTATTAGAATCTACAACCATTTACTTTTAAGGATATGAACAAGGTATATTCCCGTATCCTTAAGAGGTCGAGAAAAAACATAGTATTTCTCACCGTTTTTAAACAGAGCCGTAAAGATCTCTTTTTTTACAATTAGCCAACTGTTTTCCTGATCAAAAAGTGGATTCATTGAAGACAGTTGAAACTGTTTTGATTGAGTGATAGTTTTTTTCTGATCAGTACTAAGTGGCTCAAAGGAGTGTACAATACCTGTATCGGTTTCGAGAAATATGCCCTGCTCAGTTACGAGTCCCGCCTGCAACGACGAGTTTTCAGATGATGCCGCAGTAAGGAAAGAAGACGATGCCAAATGGAAAAATTTCGGCTCAAATTTCAGAACGGCAACACCGAGTATTTTATGATCCAATTGAATCAATCTGGCAAAATATATGCCTAAATTTTGAGATGTTACACCTTTTGCCATATACACCGAAGACCCGCTTCGTACCGCCTCCGAAAAATAGGGCCGGAATCCATAATCTTTGCCTATGAAATCATTTCTACTTGAAAAAACACATACCCCTTTTGCAGTTAAGATATATGCGGCAGAAATATGCTGTATTTTTGAAATATTATTGAGAATCTTATTGGATATAAGTTTGGCAACAGCTGTAGGTGACTGATTTTCCCGATATCTATAGAGTGTATTGACAATAGTCGGATCACCTATAATAAGATGATGAAGACTGTCAATTTCGTCAAACTGACTCAGTAACTTCCTGCTCTCCAACTCAAAAAATTGCTGATACATCTGAATTTCGTTAGCCTTACGCTCTTTTTGAAAAACGAAAAGAAGAACACTGACAGCAATGATAAGTACTGTAACAGTAGCAATCGCCCCATAGACAACGATAGATGGTCTATTTTTCATCGAATTGAATTAAGTCTCGCCTGAAGGAAGATCGTATATTTCTTATGTCTTATCCGTATATCTTTCTCGAACAGTTAGCCAAATATCTTCATTCCGTAAAAAAGCATCCACGACCCTTGGGTCAAAATGTTTTCCTTTGCCTTTGAGGATGATCTCTTTAACCATAGTGTGCTCCAAAGGTTCTTTGTAGCAGCGCTTGCTACTTATGGCATCGTAAACATCGGCCAAGGCAACAATTCGAGCAGCAACTGGAATGTTATCTCCCTTCAAACCTTCCGGATATCCACTTCCATCCCATTTTTCATGGTGATACATTGCAACCTGAGATGCTACCAGCAAATACCTTTCCTCTGTTTTGTCGTAAAGCTCCAAAAGAATATTACCGCCAATCAGTGAATGTTGTTCCATCTGAGAAAATTCTTCATCGGTAAGTTTTCCTGGCTTATTAAGTATTCTGTCCGGCACAGAAATTTTGCCCAGATCATGGAGTGGACTGACCCTGGCAATTTCAGCAGCCATTGCTGCTGAAATTTCAACTTCCGGATAGTACTCCTGCATATCTAAAGCAAGAATATCTGTGTACAATTTAACTCGCTCAAGGTGAAAACCAGTCTCCTGGCTCCGATATTCCGTCAACTTTGCCATGGAGAGAATAAGCTCTTCCTGGCTTTCCAGACGAAGTAAACGTTCCCCGGCTGCAATTCTCAGGTTTAATTCGTCCTGTGAGACGGGTTTGATAATATAGTCATCAGCTCCCATTTTAAGAGCTGCGTTTACACTGTCTTTTTCATCAATACTGGTTAACACTATTATATAGGTATATCTTCGTTCAACCTTCCGAATTTCTTTAATAAGATCCAGCCCGTTTAAGCCAGGCATTTGAAGATCTGTGATGACGTAGCGAATTTCGCTATTCGCATTAAACTGCTGCATTGCCTCAACGCCGTCTACCGAGTCTATTACCTGGAAACCAACCGTTTCAAGGGCCATTTTCAGCAACAGGCGCTGTGAGGTATCATCTTCTGCTATCAGAATTTTCTTGGGACTATTCTTAGTTGTCATCACAGCCAATAAAGTATTTTATGAAACAGTTACATATCATATTTATCACTTTACCCACATGAAATCAACAGACTCATGTATGGACACCTACTAACTCCCGTCAGATTTTCTAATCAAATCGCACAACTCATCTGCAATATCATTAATAACTTTTTCGTCCTGCCCCTCAACCATTACGCGTATAACAGGTTCAGTGCCAGAGGCTCGTACAAGGATGCGACCGCTGTTGCCGAGCTGTTTGTCGAGTTTTGTAACCGTCTCCGGAAAGCCAGGTACAGTCGATACATCAATTTTCTGTGCAGTTCGCACATTTTTCAGCACCTGTGGAAAACTCTCCATAATACCAGCCAGTTCTGAAAGAGAACGCTTTCTCTTCTTCATAATGGCTAAAAGCTGCAACCCGGCAAGAATACCATCACCAGTGGTGATATGGTCAAGAAACACAAGGTGGCCGGACTGCTCTCCACCAAAAGAGTATCCCTTCTTTCTCATACACTCGACGACATAACGATCACCGACGGCTGTACGCACCATTTTCCCGCCCATTTTCTGCATTGCCACTTCCAGTCCCATATTAGACATAACCGTTGCAGTCAGAGTCTTTTTCTTGAGTTTACGCTGTTTCATCAACTCCTGAGCACAGATCGCCATAACATGATCACCATCAACGATCTCTCCATGTTCATCGCTTACGATCAGTCTGTCACCATCCCCATCAAAAGCAAGACCGATATCAGCACCAAGTTCCTTCACCCTGACAGCCATTTTTTCGGGATGGAGAGCACCACATTCGTGATTGATGTTTTTACCATCCGGAGAAGCGCAAAGAGTCGTTACTTTTGCTCCGAGTTCTTCAAATACATGTGGCGCTACGCCATATGTTGCACCGTGGGCACAATCAATGACAATATGAAAATCATCGAGTGTGTATTTTTTAGGAAAAGTATTCTTCAAAAAAACAATATATCGCCCTTTTGCGTCATCAATCCTGGTGGCTTTACCAACCTCATCAGCCACAGGGCGAAGCGCCGCCATCTTCTGAGAAAAAATCAGATCTTCAATATCTGCTTCAACTATATCCGGCAGTTTAAAACCATTACTGGAAAATATTTTTATACCATTGTCCTGAAAAGGATTATGGGAGGCAGAGATAACAACACCAGCATCGGCCCGCATCGACGTTGTGATAAAAGCAATACCTGGTGTTGGCAACGGCCCGACAAGGAGCACATCAACCCCCATCGAACAGATGCCGGCTGCCAGAGCATTTTCCAGCATATAGCATGACTGCCTGGTATCTTTTCCTATGACAATGCGATGCCCTTTTGCCTTATCCTTGACTATAAAAGCGATAGCCCGGCCTACCTGCATCGCGATTTCTATGGTCATTGGGTAAATATTCGCAACACCCCTGATCCCATCTGTACCAAATAATTTTCTCATTGCTTAATTCTTATGTTTTAATTGAAGTGGTTTTAACATCTTAGCTGCTGATTCTGTAACTTCTCCAAAAGTGTTGGTAAAATAAAGCGTGCGTTCGAACCCCTGCCCTTGTATGATGGGAAGCATGAAAAGCACATTCAATCAACTCACCAAAAACATTCCCAAAGAAGACAAAGAAAATCCAACAATCGCTTTTCTCCTGGAACAATTTGAACAGCAATTTGAAATCATTCTTACCCTCAAAGAGCAGAATC
>CAMZKN010000166.1 GCA_947311315.1 uncultured Desulfobulbaceae bacterium
ACTACAAAAGGTGCGGAGGGAGAAATCCTTCCGCACCTTTTCTTTTTTCCTTCTGACAACAGGGACTTGTACTTGAGATTATTGTTGGATTATTTTATTAGAATCTACAGCTTTACCCCAATAAAAGGGTAAGTGAAGTGCAGCGACGTCAAATGACAACAGTGTCTGAAGACAATGTTCACAACATCGCCCTTGAAGGCACATTCGATGATTGTCAGGGATTGGTGAAAGCAATGTTCAACCACGCCGCCTTCAGGGGTGATCTGAAGCTTTCAGGTGTGAATTCTATCAACTGGGCGCGAATCATGGCCCATGATTGTATATTACTTTACATCTGCATCATCGCTGGGAGCGCCGGATCGGCCAATGCGGTTTTGTGTACCTACAGGCAATTTTGGAGATATTTATGCAGGATTTGCAGCCAGTAATATGGGACTCTCCATAGACAGGCTAACCATTGCTACCAACACGAATGATATTCTTGAAAGAGCAGTAAAGACGGGACTGTATGAAGTTCTTGGTGTGACACCGACCTCAAGCCCAAGCATGGATATACAGGTATCCAGCAATTTTGAGCGGTTGTTGTTTGATGCATACGATCGTAACAGTGAAAATATTGCCCGGCTGATGGGCTCTCTCCGTCAGTCTGACACCTTTAAAATCAGTCCTGAGGCGCTTAAAAATATCAATGCTGATTTCGGTGCTGTTCGCACAGAAGAAAAAGAAACGCTTAGAACCATTGCTGATGTCTATGCTGCATCAGGTGTGATGATTGACCCGCACACAGCAGTGGCGTTATCAGGCTCACGTCGCAACAATCATAACGATAGTGTGGCCAATATAATCTTAGCAACGGCCCATCCAGCAAAATTCCCTGATGCTGTTGAAAAAGCAACGGGCCATAAACCCCATATGCCATCTGAATTAAGTGCATTGTTTGATTTGGACGAATTTTTTACTGTTCTGCCCAATGATCTTGAAACTGTCGAAGAATTTATCAAAGCCTCCGCCAGAGCACGTCGCAACAACTGAGATATTGATAATTTCTTTTCAGGAGCTTGTCTGCTTCAACAGTAAGGCACTAACGCGGTAAACCGCAAGTAAGTGCCTTGTTGCTGCTATGAGCAAATTGAGTAAAACATAGCTCATGATTTCTTGTTTTTCTTTGTAACTTTTACAGAATAAGGCACTAATTATTCAACAGCCCGACAAGCCTTTCAATCGTATTTCTATTCAAAGTCTGAGCACAATACGTCCCACCTTTGCTGGAACCAACACCATCCTGCCACTCCAGTATTACAGCACCCTGTTCGTCCAGCAGACGATAGGATAAATCCAGTGATGCGGCACCGGCCCCAAAACCGACAAATGCTCTGGCTGCACGATTTCCTGCGTTAAAGTCGTCCACATCAACAACAAGAAGTTTACCCATATCAGAAGCATATTCTTTCATGTCCTTAATAAGGACAGCGTTAAAGCCGGATCTTTTCAGATTTGCGATGATATCTCTATCCATCCATTTCATCACAATATCGAGTTCGTGTTTCTGATCACCTGTCTGGCCGGGCAGATCTCCGTCAAGAGTGAGAACAACCAGATCTTTAACAACGCCAGGATTAAGAGAGACACGTTTTTTGCCACAGCCTGCGGATACACCAATAAGTAATATCAGTGAGATGAGTATTGCCAGTCGTTTCATTTTTCTCCATGTGTATTGATTGGAATAATTCGTAAAACAGGCAATACCTACTGCATACACCGTTGATTTTCAATCCCTTTTTTCTGTCGTTTTCAGCAAGCAGAGATAACCTGCAATTCCTGCCATCAAAGACGCCAGGACGATACCTATTTTAGCATTTACCAGGTATTCAGGATCGGATGGGAAAGCAAGACTACCAATAAAAATTGACATGGTAAATCCAATGCCACCAAGCAGACCGACACCGGCGACCTGGGGAAATTTCACCCCGGTCGGCAGCTTGCTCCAGCCAGCCTTGACAACGATCCATGAAAACAGAAAGATCCCAGCAACTTTGCCAAATATCAATCCTGCCATAACACCAAGCGTAACAGGATGCTGGAGAACCGTGCCGAGGGTAGAAACATCAATGGGAATGCCTGCATTGGCCAAGGCAAACAGTGGCACAATGAAAAAGGATACCCACACATGCAGATGATGCTCCATTCGCAGCAGTGGGCTTTCCATTTTATGGACAATACTTTCCATAGAGAGCAGGATCGTCTGTTTATTGACGTTACGTAAAATATTAAACCGGGATTCTTTACCTTCGCTGGCAATCTGTTTGCGGAAATCACCTGCAAGCTCGCCCATCCGGTCTGCAAAAAGGCCAGCGTCGCAAAATGAACTGGCAGGAACAGTAAGCGCTGTCAACACACCGGCAAGTGTTGCATGAATTCCGGATTTTAACATAGCCAGCCACATCAAAATGCCAAAAATGCCATACGGCAGAGGGCGTCTGACTCCAGCCTTATTGACACCGATAAGAATCAAAAGACAGGCAACGGCCATCAGCAGGGCACCAAGGTGAATGGTGTCCGTATAGAAAACAGCTATAACCAGTACCGCTCCGAGATCATCGACAATAGCAATAGCCAGAAGCAAAGCAACCAGCGGGCTAGGTACACGTTTGCCGAGCATGGCGATAACACCAAGGGCAAAGGCAATGTCCGTTGCCATGGGTATCCCCCAGCCATCAACACCATCACCACCCAAATTAAACACCAGATAACAAAGAGCGGGTACAGCCATACCACCTATCGCCGCACTTATCGGTAGAACAGCCTGTCTGAAATTGGCCAACTCTCCGATCAACATCTCCCGTTTAACTTCGAGGCCGACAACAAAAAAGAACAGCACCATAAGGCCATCATTGATCCAGTGGTGCAGACTTAAACTCAGCACAAAAGAACCACCGCCCACGGTAATTTTTGTGTGCAGAATCTCATCATAGAGAGGGAAAAGAGGACTGTTGGCTATACCTATGGCCAACACTGCGCAAATTATCAGTAATATACCGGAAGAGGTTGCCTTGTGTACAAAATCCTCCAGCGGTGACATAGCCTGATTCAGCGTCCTTTCAAAAAGACGCCGACTCTCCCTGCTGCAATCAGTATTATATTGTTTTCCCATCATCACCTCTGCTGGAACGTGGTCTTACACATCTTCCAGAATCTGTAGAACCTCTTCGCATTTGCGCCTGGCTCTCTGCATTAGAGTCTTTGCTTCCAACAATGTTTCTTTTTTATACTCTTCATCCATAATGTCTGTCATGTTTATCAGAACATTCTGGTACGACCCCCATATACCGGTCCCAAGAGCTTTAACCCCGACCTGGGTATCGGATTTTGAAGCGGGATTTCCGAATTTTGCCACCTCGACCAGAGCCGACCAGGCCTTATCACCGAGTCGCATGGTTGTCAGCGGAACATTGATTGCCGTCTTCAAGCCAGACTGCATTTTCGCCGTACGAATTTCTTTTTCCGCCTCCGTTTCACAGGGCATCCGCAACCCTTCCATAAATTCATTGAATGCGGATGTATCGGCATCGATCATCGGGATAAGCTGCCCGCTTATCTTGTGCAGCACCGGGATGGCCTTCATCATATGCGGTTGCACATGTTCAAATCTGCGCACACCATGGGTTAATTTAGCGACCATCGACCCTAAACCAACACCCACTGCAGCAATAGCAGCCGAGGCAGAACCACCACCGGGGCAGAACTTCGACTGGCAATTTCTTCTACAAAGCCACGAACCGTCATTGAAGCAAGCGGTTCATCCGGTTCCTCTGCCACAATATACTCAATGATCCTTTCTTTAGGAACAAACGGAGTAATCGCATTGAGCCCCAGCCGATCAACGGCTAGTCGCACCTTCTGATCTTCTTCATAGATAAAGAGGTTCTCTTTGTCTATGTAATATTCTGCTGCCAGAAGAATCGACTTCAAAGGAACAATACCCACTATTTCAGATCCGACAACCCCCAGTTGCAGGGCACCAGCCTCTTTTTTTACATCCTCAAAAAGAACATGAATAGGGGTCACATTAAAATCATTGAGGTTAACGGTGACCTGGGCCAGATTATATTCCTCAACAAACCATCCCATTCCTTTTACCTGTGACAAAAGCCCTGGATCATCCTCTCCCCGCCCCGCTTCACGCAGATTCAGGGCAATGCGATGGGCCTGATTGGGGGTGCCGAGGATATTCACATTATAGGCAATAAGGAACTTTCTTGCACCGGTGGCCGTAATTCCCCAGGCTGGTACAAATTCCTCCGGGCCAAAATCAGGTTTCCACCTGGAATCCTGCAAACGATCAGGCAAACCTTCATATTCTCCCTGACGAATATCCGGCAAACTCCTGCGATACTCATCTTTTGCCGATTCTTCATAGAGATATAACGGCACGCCCAGCTCCTCTGCTGCAAGGGTTGCAAAACGTACAGCTACCTCATTGCACTCTTCCATGGTAATACCGGCAACGGGAATAAACGGACAGACATCCATGGCCCCGAAGCGTGGATGCTCTCCGCTGTGATGCCTCATGTCGATCAACTCTTTTGCTACCCTGGCGCCGGCCAAAGCCCCCTGTACAATGCTATCCGGGTCTCCGACAAAGGTATATACAGTTCTGTTTGTCGATTTGCCGGGATCAACATCCAAAAGAGTACAACCATCGGTATCTCTGATTGCCACAGCTATTGCATCAATGGTTTGTTGATTTCTACCTTCGGAAAAATTGGGCACACATTCGACTATTTTTTTCATTGTAACATCCATATATGACGAAGTTGTAAAAAGATTATTCAAAGTTTCAGACCTGCCCACTACTTTACTCTATTCCACATGTATATACAACCTACAGAGTTGATCCCCACTCAAGACAAAAAATTCGCTTCGATTGGTTTCCACCTCTCTTTATATGTGCTATCGTAACCACATAATCAGAAAAAGAAATCATCACTGATGTCTTCACCACAACCATACTGACATAATGAAAAACTATACAAAAATACTCAACAAACTCTGGACAGAAAAAGATACAACCCCGGCAACCACCATTAACCCGCCCGTCTACAAGGGATCAACCGTCCTCTTTAACAACTATGGTGATATGTTAAAAGCCGGTAACCACTCGTATGAAGGTATTACTTACGGAACCGACAGACTTCCCACCCAACGGCAATTTGAAGAAACAATGCGCCAGCTTGAAGGAGCCGCAATAACCCGTATTTTTCAATCGGGTATCAGTGCCATTCAGACAGCACTGCTCACCTTTACCAAAAGCGGCGACCACATTCTTGTCTGTGACAACGCCTATGGGCCGGGGCAACGATTCTGCAAACAAATTTTGAAAAAATTCGGCGTTAGCTTTACCCTTATTCCGCCAAATGTCGGTGCTGATATTGAGCAATATATTAAGCCTGAAACCGTATTGATTCTTCTTGAGTCTCCAGGCTCCATTACCTTTGAGATCCAGGATATTCCGGTAATTAGTGCAATTGCCGCAGCAAAAAATATTGTCACCGTACTTGATAACACCTGGGCCACGCCACTATATATGAAACCTTTTGCGCTCGGTGTCGACGTCTCCATCCACTCGGTAACTAAATATATCTCCGGTTATTCAGATGTATTGGCCGGTACAGTGAGTGTCAACGAAAAATATGCACAGACTTTCGATAGATTTTATAAACAGATGGAAATATACACTCCAGGCGAAGAATGTTCTCTTGCCCTGCGCGGGCTGCATTCTCTTGCCACCCGTTTAGAACAGCACGAGCAATCGGCACTGACAATTGCACAATGGCTGGAAACATTACCTCTTATCGATACAGTCATTCACCCGGCCCTGCCTTCCCACCCCGAACATCACCTTTGGCAAAGGGACTTCACCGGTTCATCCGGCCTCTTTGCTTTCACTTTTAAAAAAGACTACACACCAACCGAACTTGCAGCCTGTATTGATTCTTTAGAACTTTTCGGGCTTGGTTACAGTTGGGGTGGCTATAAAAGCCTGTTGACGGCAGGGGTAATCAAAAGGACAATACCCTCACGATATGAAAATAAGGTCATAATTCGACTTAATATCGGTCTTGAGGCATGTAACGACCTCATCGAAGATCTTGAAAACGGATTTCACAATCTTTCATAGGAAATTTTAATGAGATGAAGCGGATACCGGGTTTTCTTTTTTTCTTTCCACTCTTGCTCCTGCTCTGTGGTTTTTTTTGGAATAAACCAACCTGGGAAGCGATAAACCAGGGTATCGCCCATGACTATCCCGCAGTTCATCATATCAGCACCGATACCCTGAAAGCCGACTTGGAACAGGGCAAAAAAATGGTATTGATTGATGTGCGGGAAAAGGAGGAATATGGTGTCAGCCATCTACCTGCCGCTATAAACATCATTCATGCAAAAGATATTGCTCTGCCCAAAGACACACCAATTGTCGTCTATTGTTCTGTCGGTGTACGATCGGCAAAATTTGCTCAAAAGCTTGACAAACTCGGCTATACAAACGTACTCAATCTGCGGGGGTCGATTTTTGAATGGGCCAATAAAGGTTTTCCTTTAATAAGAGAAAAGACGAAGGTAAAGTCAGCTCACCCTTTCAACAGAAAATGGGGCACATTGCTAAAAAAAGAACTCCACAGTTACAAACAAAAATAGAGGATGTGATAAATCCATTGCTTTTCACAATTCCTTTTGCGCTGGTATCCATCCTGATCAGCACAATTTTCACCTCTGCGGCGGGGACATCAACACCACGAATTCAGTCTTTTTCAGATATATATGAACCATCAGCAGTAATTCAAATTAATTCCACCACTGTTTTTATCGCAGAGGATGAGGGTGACAGACCATTACTACGAGCGACAATTACAGAAAACAAAGGAATCCTCACACTAGTACCTGATCGATTACCACAATTGCCCGTTAAAGTGGACGACCTGGAAGCTGTGACAATGGGAAAAGGTGGACAGATATTCCTGATCACATCGCACACAGCCAGAAAAAATGGCAAACACAAAAAGAAACGACAACGACTGCTGCAGTTAACATTGAAAAACAACACAATTTCTTCCCTGACTCACACGGATACCCTGCTAAAAGATATCAGACAATATCTTCAGAAGAGTAGCTCTCTCAATCAAATCGCTCTGGCAACAATAAATATAGAGGGGTTAACTTTTGATCCACTGCAGAAAAATCTTCTCATCGGATTACGGGCCCCACTCCACAATAAAAAAAGCATTGCCCTGATCCTGAAGAATCCTTACGCTCTCAAAGATGGCAAACAACCCGTCTTTGCAGATACTCCCATCTTTCTTGATATGCAGGGCTCTGGAATTCGCGCAATGGCGTACAACCACGACCTCAATCTCTACATATTAGCGGGAGAAATAAAAAATAAAAAAGGCAAGCTTCGCCCAAAATTATGGGCATGGGATGGTATACCAGGCCACCAGCCGTCAAAAATACGACTGCCGAAATTGAAAGGCATAAAAAACATAGAAGGCATTACTCCCCTTCATTTCAATGGATCAAACTACCTGCTGCTGGTTTGTGATGATGGCAATAAAGATGACAACAAAGGTGCACATTACATCATTTTAAACAGCAGAACTCTCCCTCCCGGATCAAACAAAAGATAACAGATAAATACCAGATACGGCAATGAGAGCGCCACCAATTGCCCTCATTGAAACATGTTCCTTATGCAGAAATATCGAAAAAGGGATAATCAAAACGGGAACAAGTGAAAGAAATGTCGACGCCACACCTATGGTCAAATAGTGCAGAACAAGTAAAGACAACGACACTCCTAAAAATGGACCAACTACCGAACCGGCTGCCGTAAGGCCGACAGCCACCCTATCCCGTACTGCAATTTGTACACGGCCCCACTTGCCACCAACGGTGAAAAAAACAAAGAAACAACCAAGCGCTGCAATCACTCTGACCTGTGTTGCCGCAAAGGCGTCAAGATAACCTGTTTCCGTAAGCATGCCGACCTTACTGAGAACATATCCACTGGCCTGGCCAAGCATTGCACCACATCCAAAAAGAATACCTTTTAATGACACATTGCGGACTTTCCAATGTGACGAAGATGAAACCTTCGGACGCCTTTCAAAAACAACAATGCCCACTCCCGACAGAGTAACTGCCATCCCCATCCATTGCCGAGTTTCATAGCTTTCACCCAGAAACAACCAACCCATAATAGCAGCAGCCGGTGCCGACAAAGAAAATATCAACATAGCCACTCGTGGCCCGATCTCCACCAGCGCTTTAAAAAGTAAGATATCTCCGAGAAAAAATCCCACCACACCGGAAAGACCTAAATAGAGCCAGGCATGAGCAGGAAATTGAGAAGGGAAGAGTGAGCCATCGCGCAATATAAGCAATGAGCTAAAGAGAAAAAAGGCTACCGTAAGCCTGATAATATTGACCGAAGTCGCACCAACCCGCTGTGATGCTGCTTCAAAAAACTGAACGCTGATCGTCCAGCAGAGCACTGTGGCCAGCGCAATTAACTCGCCTGTATATGGCATTATAACCTTTAACGCAGACAAGCTGCAAGTAAGTGCCCTGGAAGTATCCAACTGTTTTTACGGTTAAATAATCCGCTCAATTTCTTGTTTTTTTAGCAGTAATTATGGAGTAAGGTACTAAATTCCAAAGAAAAACAAAGAGATATAATTAGATGATTTGCCATAAAAAGACAAGTGGTATTCAGCTGGGTATTTAATCTTTGCCGGAAATTGCCAATATTTCCCTGACCTCTGCAACTGTTGCCACGGGTCGCTCAAGTTCATTTGCAAGTCGTTTCACCCGTGCCACCAATTGTCCATTGCTCCCGGCCAGTTCACTCTGCGAAAGGAGATATTATCTTCAAATCCCACACATACATGGCCACCCATGGTGATTAAAAGACCCCTTATCTTATCTGAGTCTTCAATCCTGCAGCATTAAAGAAAATGGGTTGACTAATTACATATATACCCCATAATGAAATGGAGTTATAGTTCCTGCGCAAAAATAGTATTCTTATCTACTATTGGTATTCGATACAATCAACAACCAGAGAAAAACGATGTTTTTAAGCCGGCCAGAGAAAGAAAATTTAAAAAAAACATTGGTTGCCAAGTTGTGCCGGGAACCGGAAATTACCAAAATAGTTGTGTTTGGTTCTTTTCTTACCGACGATAATCCGCAGGACATAGATGTGGCCGTATTCCAAAACAGCAACCGGAACTATCTCCCTCTGGCCTTGAAATATCGAAAAAAAACCAGGGCTATTGCCCGAAAAATCCCCCTTGATATCCTACCCATCAGACCGGATATGCAGGATACCGCCATGTTGAAAGCTATTGCCCGGGGGGAGGTCATTTATGAAAAATGACACAGTGGTATGGTTGGCATATGCAAAAGAAAACCTTGCCGCAGCACGCATTCTGCTTGACCAAGAGTTATACAATCCTTGTCTTCAAAATGTGCAGCAGAGCGTAGAAAAATTCCTTAAAGCAGTTTTACTTGAAAAAGTTCATACCCAGCGCAAAACCCATTCTATTCTAGAACTGTTATTTATCCTGCAGGAACACGAAATATCAATCAGCTTAACTCACGAAAATTGTGATCTCCTTGATTCAATCTATCTTCCCTCTAAATATCCTTTGGGCGGTGCCCTGCCTGATTTTCATCCGGATAAACCCCTTTGTGAACAATGTATCACAATGGCAGAAAAAGTGGCTGAAAATATGCTGGAAGTGATTGGCAGTAAATAATTTTTCCCATAGAATGTAGTTTTTTTTATTACCTCTGAACTGTAACTGCCAACCCCAAAATATCCCGAGCCTCTGCAACTGTTACCACGGGCCGCTCAAGTTCACCCGCAAGTCGTGTTATCCGTGCCACCAGTTGACTGTTACTTTCGGCAAGTTCACCTCTGCGAAAGTAGATATTATCTTCAAAACCCACCCGCACATGGCCACCCATGGCGATTGCATGGGCAGTCATGGGCAGTTGAAACCTGCCAAGGGCTGCCACCGTCCAGGTCTGGCTGACATCAAGGCGATCTGTCAATAACACAAGATTGGAGATGGTCGCCGCCATTCCGCCTGGCACACCCAGCACAAAATCAAGATGATACTTCTCTGGCAATACACCGTTTTTGACATAGCGCTGCACACTTTCCAGCATACCAAGATCAAAGATTTCCAACTCGGGTCTGATGTTTTTTTCCTGCATTATTGTGGCAAGAGCCGTGATAGTCTTTTGACTATTCTCATAGATCTCTGCACCAAAATTCATTGTCCCCATGGAAAGCGTTGCCATTTCAGGGTTCAACACAAGGGGATCAAGGCGTTTTTGCAGTGGTGAGCCCACCGCTCCACCGGTTGAATATTGGATTATGCAGTCACAACGATTTTTGATTTTGGTCGTCACCTTGTCAAATATTTCTACACTCTGACTAGGGTTCCCATCTTTATCCCGAACATGGAGGTGGATAATGGCTGCACCAGCGCTCACCGCGTCTTCTGCAGCCAATGCAATTTCGTCGGGGCTAAGGGGCAGAGCGGGGCAGATATCCCGCGTAAGCTCTGCGCCCACCGGAGCACATGTTATAATAAGTGGACTATGCACCATGGGAAATCCTCTGGCAGCTCACAGGTGTTACGCAGGTACCGCTAGCCCTGCAGACCAATACCGGTTCGGCTAAGAAATCAGCCGCACTCTCTCCTTTATCCGCTGCAGGGCTGATCACCCGCCAGGCCTCAAACTCCATCTTACGGGAGCTTTTTCCCACCGCCACAATTCGCCCCTTTGCCTCAATAAAATCCCCGGCTTTAACCGGTGCCAGGAATTCAACCTTGTCATAGGCACGAAACAATCCTTCATCGCCATCATAACGAACCAAAAGCTCCGTTGCCAGATCACCAAATAACCCTAGCATCCTGGCACCATCCACAAGATCGCCCGCATAATGGGCATCGTGGGAACTCATCCTCAGTCGCAGAAACGCTTCTTCGCTAAACCCCATATCACTCTCCATTATTCACTCTCCAGTCCTTTTCTCTCTATCAATGTTGTTACCATGTAGGATGCCACCTGGGAGGGTAATGTCCCTGGGCCAAAGCCTGCATCGTAGCCAAACTCCACGGCAAGATCGTTTGTTACTCTCGCGCCTCCAGCAATAAGCAGAAAGCGATCTCGTAATTGTTCAGCTTCAAGGAGCTCAATAAGCTCGGTAAAATTGCGTAAGTGCACATCTTTTTGGGTAACCGTCTGGGAGACAAGAAGTGCGTCAGCATCCATCTTAACCGCCATTTTGACCAGCTCCTCGCAACTCACCTGGGCACCCATGTTCAGAGCCTCTATTTCAGGATATCGTTCCAGACCGTAATCCTGATTGTATCCTTTCATATTCATAATGGCATCGATTCCAACCGTATGGGCATCGGTGCCAATGGATGCACCCAGCACCACTAGGTGTCGGTTGAGGCGGCTCTTTATCAGTTCATTAATCTGATAGAAATCCATCTCTTTCACCTTGGCCTCGCTGGCCTCGACACTGTTGTAATCCAATACAGGCGATGCCTTGCCGTAGACAATAAAATAGGTGAAACCCGTTGCAATTTCTTTTGCGTATGAGACGGAAATATCGGAAAAATTCAGCTTTTCCACATAGAGTTCCGCTGCTTTTTTGGCCCGAGCCCCATTAGCGATGGGCAGGGTGAAAGCCAGTTGCACTATGCCATCGTTTAAGGTATCTCCGTATGGCCGTATCAATTCCTCAGTCATCGATCACTCCATCGTTTTCCAGCTCCTGCAGAACGGGATTTGAATAGTCCTGTCCCTTTTTAAACACCCCGTCCAAACCCTTTCCACCTTTTTCCCCTCTCTTAATACCGGCAAACTTACCTTCACCGATTGCCTGCATCAGCCCTTTATCCCGCACCTCACGCAAGAATTCTTCGGTTTCATCCATTACCTGTCCGGCTCTTGTGGCAACGACACCACCCTGTTTAAACTCAATTTCGCTGCCAAGATCCCTTGCCGATTCAAACACATAATTAATTGAGGAGTAACTTCTCCAAAAGTGTTGGTAAAATAAAGCGTGCGTTCGAACCCCTGCCCTTGTATGATGGGAAGCATGAAAAGCACATTCGATCAACTCACCAAAAACATTCCCAAAGAAGACAAAGAAAAT
>CAMZKN010000167.1 GCA_947311315.1 uncultured Desulfobulbaceae bacterium
AAAGAGTCAAAAAGTGTAACATACTGATGTTATGTGATATCTATTTTTATCCTCAACGGGAAACCTCCGTTACAGAAGAGATTGGGAATTATTCGCAAAAAGTTCGGTCAAGATATTCTTCTTCTATGAGCAGTTGCATAATTGACTGGTTGATGATTTCCTGGGCGTGGGAAAGACCTGATTTGATTTTACCGAAAAAGATGTTGTTGATAATGGACTGGCCGTGGATGTAGCGTGTGTCTGAATAAAAAGTGAAAAGTCCGGGGGCAATAGATTCACACCATTGTGGGAATGTATCTCTTGCAGTAAGAATTACTTCTTTCAGTTTTTCAGACAATCTTGTCATGGTATGGATGGCCGGAGTAAACTTCAGGGCAAGTGAGAGAAGAAAGGATTGATCCTGTGCAGAGAGAGGCGAATCTGGTGCTTTCTGCAGCCGTCCTAAAATTGCCTCACATTCTTTGAGTTTATCCGCAGGTACCGGGCTGTTTTTGAAAAAGATATCAACGGTGTCCAGTCCGCCCAGAATATCGACTGCCTGGCTGGCAATATCCACTCCAAGATCGAGAAGCGGGCGAAGAAGTTGTGATGATTCGAGAAATGATAGAAAGTGTTTGTTGTCCTGAAGAAGGTGATGATCAAATTCTTTGGTATTGCTGGTGCCAAAAATGATATTACCGGCAATACTTGAATGGTTGTGGTAGCTTTTGAAGTCGTAAAACTCAATATAGTCGGCGAGCCTTTCCTCAAAATCCTCACGAAATCGGCTGCGTATTCGGATGATGGTTTCGACTGTTGTGTTATCGTCTTCTTTTATATGGCTGTCGAGACCAAAACGCATCACATCCACAAAGAGACCAACCTGCTGGAGTATCAGGATCATTCTGTCCAGATCAATTGTCACTTCATCCTCTTTTGTGCGCGTTGCGGCCTCGGTTGCAGCCTGATGCGCATACATGAGGTTTTCTTTGATTGTACCTGTAAAAATAAAGGGATTCTGGGAAATATACCCCACGTTCTGAATAATTTCCTTTTTGCTCAGTGATGAAAGCTCATGGTCGTCGAGCTTAATACTGCCACCACTGTAGCTGAACATTTTGCCAATGCATTGCACCAGGGTGGACTTACCACTTCCGGAAAAACCGACAACGGCCAGGTGCTCGCCGGCTTTGAGGGAGAACGAGACACCGTTTAACAGCCTGTGTCCGTCCATTGTGTCATAGAGAAGATCTCGAACGTCAAGCTTCCCACTTAGGCGAAATTCTTTCTCGACCTTGTCATCAAGGGGAAATTCAGGTGTGGTATTGAAATACTGCATGGTGCGGACATAGCGAACAGAGGCGTCCTGGTATGTCTGGTAAAAAACGATCAATTCTTTCCAAGGGTCAAAAAGCTTTTCCTGGGCGGAGAGAAAGGCTACCATTGCACCCAGTTCAAGCTCACCGTGCATAACCAGGTAACCACCAAAAATAAAGACAATAAAGGGCCCGAGTCCTACAAAATAGTTGTTGGTCGTTTTGATACCAAAGCGAAAAAGTGACCAGCGTACACGTATTTTTTTCAGGCGATCTGTTAGTGTGTCAAATTTTCGGCTTTCCTGGGGTTGTGCCACATGTACCTGAATCTCCTGTATTCCTGAGATGGATTCGGCAATCTGACTCGAAACTTCACGAGAAATATCAACTCTTTTTTTATTCTCTTTATTGGCCTGTTTTTGCAGAATGGGCACAATAAAGACAACGATAGGGTAAATCAGCAGTGTGGCTGCGGCAAGTTTTGTGTTTAACCACAACAGATAACCACTAAAGGCGAGCAGGGTGAGAATGTTGGTCACCGGGACAGCAAAGGCCATTCCGGCAAAGGTTCCGGCAGCACTGAGCTCTGTCATAAGGGAAGAAACAACCATTCCGGGTTGAGTGGTGCGAAAAAAGCCCAGCGGCAGGTTGAGGATATACTGATAAAGAGACTTCCTCATGGAGTTCATGGCACGTTCGCCGATTACTGCCTGCAGGTAGTTTATTGCCAGTTTAAGAGCACTTGATGTGGTGATAGCTACTATATAAATGGCGCAGTAGAGGAGAAGGCCGTTAATGTTTTTCAGTGCGATGGAGTCGTTTATGATTCTTTTTTGCATCTCAAGGGGGATTACCCGGGCAAAAACTATCAGGATGATAACAGCGAGCAGGATAAGCTGCAATTTAAGATTGCCATTGAATGCCCAGTAAAACAGTGATTTGTCTGTTACTGCTGAGGAGGGTTTTTTAGGCTGCTGCATGCTTTCTACCTTAATCGGTTTTTAAAATGACGAATGTAATATCGTCATTTTGCCTTTCGTTGCCTCTGAAATCTGTTAATTCACGGCAGAGATTTTCAAGAATTCTTTCAGAAGAGTCTGCACTGTACCTGGCTATAAGGGACTGTAGCCTCTGTTTTCCAAAACGTTCACCTGAACTGTTTTCCAGGTCGGTGACCCCATCTGTGCCAATGAGAATGATATGGGGCGTCGTGGGCAGGGTGATATTATTTTCAGTGTACTGCCTTTCTTTATCAATACCAAGTGCTACGCCGTTTCCTTTGAGGTTTGAAAATGACTGTTCTTTAAGATTGTAAACAATTGCCGGCTCATGTCCAGCTCTTACCCAGGTAATTTTATTTCCGGCTCGGGTTATGGCCAATAGAAATACAGTAACAAAATTCCCGGAGGATTCAGTGTCTCGGCATAGAAGGCTGTTAACATCAGAGATACAGTCAGCAAGGGGGCCGGGTTGTTGCAACCTGCTGCGGATAAAGGCACGGGTCGTAGCCATGAGAAGCGCTGCTCCTATGCCGTGGCCGACGACATCACCTACGACTACAGTTAGCCTGTGGTCGTCTGCCTTGAAATCTATGAGATCAAAAAAATCCCCTCCTGTCTCGTCGGAGGGAATGGAAACGCCAACGGCTTCAATATGCGCGGATTTAAAACATGTCTGCGGGAGGAGATTGCGTTGAACCTCACCTGCCAGAACCATACCATTTTTTAACTGGATACCCTGCTGAAGTTGCATGCTCATACTGTTAAAACTTGTGATGAGCTCTCCAAGTTCATCTTTTGACTGCACCTGTAAAGGTGAATCGAAATGTCCTTTTGCCAGCCTTGTTGCAGCACTGGAGACCTGTTGAACTGTTTTGATTGTGCGCGCCGTGAGAAATCTGAGCAGAAAAAGAATAACAATTATGGTGAAAAAAACAGCAAGGAAATATGCGTGTCTGAAGGCAGTAATTGGGCGGAGTATGGTTGCACCGCTTGAGCTGACAACCATGGTCCATGGTGCTTCGGTCAGTGTGGAGAACCCGTAGATGGTGTCGGGGAGTTGTGTGTTATCGCTAAATACCGCGCCGGAGTCGTTTTGTAGAATGGCTGTCAGGAGTTTTTCTTTAAGATCCGGCATAGTGGTGAGAGGGACAGCCTCAGTCTGAGTATGACCATCTACGGTAAAAGAGTCAGGTGCAAGTATATTGCCCTGGTGGTCTATCAAAAAGGTGTGTAGGCCTGTCCACCATGGAGCCTCCGGAATATGGCCGATGAGATCGTAAAAAGATATGGTGACTTCGATAAATCCTTTTGTTTTACCGCTACTGTCTTTCTGTCTTGAAATGAGCGAGACAGTATTACTTGCAAGGGACGGTGAATACGTACCTTTAGTGAAATATTCCAGGTAATTGTCAGCTGATTTTGTAACTTCTCCAAAAGTGTTGGTAAAATAAAGCGTGCGTTCGAACCCCTGCCCTTGTATGATGGGAAGCATGAAAAGCACATTCGATCAACTCACCAAAAACATTCCCAAAGAAGACAAAGAAAAT
>CAMZKN010000168.1 GCA_947311315.1 uncultured Desulfobulbaceae bacterium
AGAAGATTTATAGGTCAATTAACTGTATCTTATTTTGAGCAATATGTCCAATTGTAAATGTAACCTTTTAAAGTTGTATAAGAACTGGGTTAGGGTTAAATCATCCTGACCTCTGAACACGGGACATGTTACCGTTTTTCCGGAGAAGATTTTGCCGTGTTACTACCGGGAGCCGACCTGAACAAAGCAGAGGAAATAGCGGAAATTATCCGAAACAACTGCACAAAGCAACCTTTCCAGAATAAATCAAAACAGGTCTCAATTACCCTCTCAGTTGGTATCGCCTCACTGTGCAGCCACACCCCGGGCAACTACGATGATTTTATTTCAATGGCTGAGACAGCTCTTTTCATGGCCAAAGCCGAAGGACGAAATAGAATTAAATCTTTCGTCCCCTATGGCTCCGACGGTGAATACACCTCCCTTGAATCTCTGGCCTTTTTAAAAGAAACTCTCAACCGAATTCTTACCAAAACCCGTAGTTCTACAATTGCGTCACTGCAGCTTCTCGCAAAAAATGTCGTAGGCCCTGAACACCAACAGCATATTACCACAGTGTCCCACTATATTTCCCTGCTCGGCAAGCAACTTCGCTTGCCGGAACAACATATTCAAACATTCCAGAATGCTATAACACTCTACAACAGTATTCGCTTCCTGCTGCACAATGATCTCCTATCAAAACCGGGTGTTTTTACAACAACCGACCGAAAAACACTTAATGATCTCCCGTTCAAGCTCACAGAACTTACTGATATATTTGACTATTTTTCCAGCGAACGATCTATTCTCCTTCACCATAGCGAGCGTTTTGATGGCACAGGGCAACCCCAGGGATTAAAAGGAAACGAAATACCTTTGGGGGCACGGATTTTTAACATTGTCGATTCGCTGGCGGCAATGAATTCAGATCGGCCCTACAGAAAAAAAATGACACCAGCCGAAATCCTTGATGAACTGATAAAAGAAGCCGGTGCACAATTTGACCCTCACTTGATCCTGCATACTTTAAATGCTATAGAAGAAAACAACCTTCTCAACATCGATAAAACATTAATCGAATGCACCCGAAAAAACTTACTACAAAGACTCCCTGAGTTAACGATATGAGCCACGAAAATCTTTTAGCCATAAATACACAAATCGATACTTTCCCCGCCCTGCCGGCAGTTGTCACAAAGGTTATGGCGGTAACAGCCAACTCCGAGAGCAGCGCCAATGATCTGATGGAGGTCATTCTTCCGGATCAAAGCATGTGCAGCGCGATTCTAAAAGTTGCAAACTCTGCTTTTTATGGTGTTCCCAGGGGTGTCAGTACAATAGAGAGAGCAGTTGTTGTGCTCGGATTTGAGGAGATTAAAAATATAATCATAGGTAAGGCCATCTTTGCCTCCTTCCCACAAGTAAACAAAGAAAATAGACATGCCATCAGCCTATTCTGGGAACATGCCCTTACCTGCGGCCTTGCGGCAAAAATCATTGCAGAGAGTCTTCACCTCTCGCCAAGTGAATTTTTCATAGCAGGCCTTATCCATGACATCGGTAAACTTGCCATGCTCATGACTTTTCCCCACGACTACTCAATTCTGGGAGAAATTTCCAATCTCAGCCACTTCAGCGTAACGGCAGAAGAACAGGCATCGTTTTCCATTAGCCACGACAAAGTCGGTCTGCAACTTGGCCACCGCTGGCTTCTTCCCGAGCAGCTTGTCATGGCCATGGGATATCACCATATGCCCGAAAAAGCACCATCCAACCGCTCTTACCCTCTCATAATTCAGATGGCGGATCTTCTCTCTTTAATGTATTGCACACAGGAAAAATTAAAACCTGAGGATATCACAAAAATCTTTGATGATTTTCTACCGGAAACAAGCACTCTCTGGAAAAAAAATGGCTTGAAGTGGGATACCAGCAACCTTGGTGTCTGGTTTGAAATGCTTAAACAGAGTTGTGAAACGGATCAGTCCATACTTACCGCCTTTAGTTCATAGGATATCCGCTCAGAGCTGCGCTCCCGCCAGACTACAGACGGCTCCAAATTTTTCCGCATCCAAACTGGTGGAACCGAGAAAGAGTCCGGACACTTCCTGAAGGTTGAGGTACTGACTTGCATTTTCAGGCCTGAGAGCCCCACCATAGATGACCGGCCATTCAGAGTACATTTCTCTGATATGATGTACAGCTTCTGATACTTTCCCAACAGGCTCAGGGATATTAACATTCAGGGCATCAACGGGGGTGTAGGCCACAATCATCTGTTCACACTCAATATCGACAAGACCGGCCAACTGTGAAAGAGCGTAAGAACTGTCGACACAGACGATTGGAATCAGATCGGCATCACACGCCTCACTCACTTTATTTGCCACATCCTGATTATTTTCGTAAAAATACCTGCGTCGCTCTGAGTGACCCGTTATTACGTATTGAGCCAGTCCTCTCAACATATCCGCCGCCACAGCTCCTGTATAACTTCCTTTGGGATACGGAGAAAGATCCTGAGCCGCTAAATGCACATTGTCGAGATCAAGCTGCTGCAGATGATCCGCAATGGATTCAAGTAGTACAAAAGAAGGGGCAATTATTATCTCGAGATTGTTTTTCGGGCTATATGATCCTGCAAAACTGTCGAGCCACCTACGGCCATCATCGCTTGATTTATTACACTTCCAATTCCCTATAATATAACGTTTCATCATTTGCCTCTCTGGTCGGCTATTTAGTGCCCGACCGAAAACCACCAATTTTCCCAATTTCTTCGTTGGGCTCAAATTTTAATCCTCATAATACTTAATGTATTATGAGGATTAAAATTATCACCCGCCTTGAACTTGAAAAAATTTGCAGGTTTCCGTTCAGACACTATTTAGGGTTTTTGACTATCATTTCTTCTACTTTTTTACGGACAATATCCACACCAAGAGATCTCACGCTAATTGTTTTTCTCCGTGACTGGGCACCAGTTTTTAAAACAATATCCCTGCGGGGTAGACGAAATTTTTTACAGAAAAACTTCACAACTGCTTCATTTGCTTTACCATCAACAGGTGGCGCCGCAACACCAATCTTCAAACAGCCATCAAAGACCCCCACCACTTTTGTCCGCGAAGCTTTTGGCTGAACGTATAGGGCAAGCAGAACTATGCCATCTGAAGATTGAGAAAGAAAAGGCATGGGTAGGCCTATTATAAATCCATTTTAATGTTGTCAATATCGTCAGAATCAACGCTCTCTCCATCCGGAATACGGATAGACTGAAAAAGATCAGAAAGATCGTCATCTTTTTCAGAATCTTCATTTGAAAAGGCATCGAGAGCTGATAGATACGATTGTAACGTCACCCTCAACTCTTCCCGAACCTCTTCTTTCTTTTGTTTCAATGCATCAATTTCTTTAGGCAACCGTGCGAGTTCTACATGGGCATCATTACGAAATTTCTCAACATCATCAAGGGCTTCCTGCATCAGCTTTTCTGCTTCTTCCTCGCTAGTCTGGCGAAGGTTATCGGCAAACTTCTGTGCAGTAAGGATCGTGGTTTTAAAATCCAGCCCTTCTTTTTTCAACTCCTTATTCTGCTCTTCAACAAGCTCCAGCTTATTTTTAAGCATCTCAAGCTCTGCCTGTTCCTTTACCCCGACATTTTCATCTTCAACCAGTTTTTTTTCCAGTTCTTTTACCTTCTCCAGGTATTCTTTGTTCTCTTTTTCAAGAACAGTTGCCGAATCTTTAATCTCCTCAAGTTCAGCCTTCAGATCAATAATTTCCTGATCTTTATGTTTATACCCTTCCTGGATTTCCGACTGGATACCTTCAGTATTTTCCCGACTTGCCTCCGCCTCAGCAGCCAGAGCATCTTTTTCCTGCTGCAATGATTCCTGCTCGGCGGTAAGCGCTTCTATTTCTTCCACCTGCAGACGGTTCTGTTCGGTCAGATCAAAGAAATCTTCCGCCAGCAACTCGAGGTATGCTTTTACCTCTATTGCATCATATCCTCTGAATTTAATATTAAATTCCTGATCTTTAATCGCCTGTGGTGTAAGCATAATTGGCTCCTGTCTTTAATATTACGTAACTGCTCACAGGTAATAAAAACATAGAGTTATAAACTCCGTGAGTAGTTACAATATTACTTATACTCCTGGTGACTGTTCACATTCCCATCGCCAGCTGTTTCAATGTCTGCACGAGAAAATTCTGCAGAAACATAATCACAAGTATTAAAATCATCGGCGCAAAATCTATTCCCCCAAAACTCAGCGGTAAAATTCTACGGATGCGGCTTAGCACCGGCTCGGTGGCTTCATACAAAAACCGAACAATGGGATTATAACGATCAGCGTTCACCCAAGAAATAACAGCTCTGCCGATAATAATCCACATATACAACGTTAAAACAAAATTAATAAGTTGGGCTATAGCCATCATAAAATTATTCACTACAAACATAAAATTTTCTCCTCAACAATCATGCAATTGTACTGCCCGGCACAACACCCTCATCCACGGTAGTCAGAACCATTCTTTCTTTACCGTCAACCGTCGTTTTAGCCACGAGCACCATCCCCTGGGAATGTACACCCATCAATTTTGCGGGTTTAAGATTTGCGACAATAAGAACCTGTCGCCCAACAAGCTCTTCGGGCGTATAAAACTCTGCAATACCTGCGACAACAGTTCGTTCCTCCGGTGCATGTACGGTAAGCTTCAAAAGTTTTTTCGATTTTTTAATCGCCGTTGCCGCCACAACCTCAGCTACCCGTAAATCAAGTTTTTGGAAGGCTTCAAAATCAATGAGATCTTCAGATGATTCGGCGACTTTCTTCTTTCCAGACTGTTTTTTTTGTGGTTGCGGTGGTTTTTTTTCCATCTCAAGCCGGGGAAAGAGTGTCTCTATTTTCTTCAGTGCGCTTCCTGCAGACAACTGCCCCCACACTCTCCCTTTTTTAAGAGATGTTACACGCTCATCACCGGCTGTCAGCCCAAGTCCTTCAATCATTTTTGCAGCGGCCCCTGGCATTACCGGTTGCAGGACCAAGGCAAGTATCCTCAAGCACTCCAGTAAATTAAAAAGTACGGAATCAAGCCTTTTCGCACTGTCAGGCTCCTTTGCCAGAACCCATGGAGCATTACTGACAATATACTTATTAGCGACACTGACCAGTTCCCACACCGCTTTTAGTGCGAGGTGAAAACGAAATTGTTCCATATACTGTTGATAATCAACCAACATCGATTGAACGGACGCAACAAACGCACTATCTTCGTCGGCAACTCCCAAAAACTGAGGAACCAGCCCGTCTCTATATTTATAAACCATTGCCGTTGATCGACTGAAAAGATTGCCAAGATCGTTGGCAAGATCCGCATTCTGCCGGGCAATTATCGCCTCGGAACCAAAGGACGAATCAAGACCAAAGGACATTTCCCGCAAAACAAAATACCTGAGCGCATCAATACCATATTCTTCAACAAGATCCCCAGGCCTCACCACATTGCCAATACTCTTGGACATCTTGGTGTCGTCGACATTCCAGTACCCGTGGACATGCAGTTTCTCATACAACGGCACCCCCATGGCCATCAACATTGTCGGCCAATATATAGCATGGGGTTTTAAAATATCCTTGGCAATCACATGCTCCGCCACACTCCAGAATTCCTTAAATTTTTCTCCATCAGGATAACCAAGTCCCGTAAGATAATTTATCAATGCGTCAAACCAGACATAGGTGACATATTTATCATCAAATGGCAGTTCAATCCCCCATGTCAGCCTGGTTTTAGGCCGGGAAATACATAAATCCTCAAGGGGCTCACTCAAAAAGGATAACACTTCATTTCGATACCGCTCAGGAGTGATGAATTCAGGATTCTCTTTAATATGATCAATTAGCTGCTGCTGATAACGGGACATTCTGAAAAAATAGTTCTGTTCAGCAATCTCCTTGGGAGGTACCTGATGATCGGGACAATTGCCATCAACCAACTCTTTTTCCGTCAGATATCTTTCGCACCCTCTACAGTACAGACCGGTGTATTCATCAAAATAGATATCCCCGCTCTCATAAACTTTTTGCAGAATACCACGCACAACTGCAACATGATCGTAATCTGTTGTCCTGATAAAATTATCCGGCTCAACCTGCAATAGTGGCCAGGTCTTTCTGAACATACCGCTTATTCTATCGACATACTCCTTCGGCTCTATGTTTTCCACTTCCGCTGCCTGAACTATCTTGTCACCATGTTCATCTGTTCCCGTCTGAAAGCGAACGTTATCGTCACTCAATCGCTTAAAACGGCTGTAGGTGTCAGCAACAATTGTGGTGTACGCATGCCCCAGGTGAGGCTGAGCATTCACATAATAAATTGGTGTAGTAATATAAGTTGTCATATGCAATTTACTCTTTTGTTTCTTTTTATCCTCGGCATAAAGCACGCCTCAGGCCTGATTCATTTCTTCTTCTGCCCTGTATTCTCACTACTTTTTTTCTCTTTTTTCTTTTCACTGCCCGCTTGTTTTACAATTTGAGCTGTCTTCCATGCATTTTTTTCCAGTATCGACTCTTCACCTTCACCATTTTGAACAATAATAGCCTCTCTCAGTGGCATCTGGCGTTTCACACGGTACTGAATACCATCCACCCGTATATGTTTTCCGGGTTTAGGCATTTTTTTTCGCTGTTTTTTATACGTCTCATATTCATAAGTGAGACAGCAAAGCAGACGGTTACATACACCAGAAATTTTAGTAGGGTTTAAAGGAAGATCCTGTTCTTTTGCCATTTTTATGGAGACAGAATCAAATTTTTTAATAAAAGATGAACAACAGAGTTCACGGCCACAGGTACCCATGCCACCAATCATTTTCGTCTCATGACGGACACCCACCTGTCGCATTTCAACACGAGTTCGGAATTCCTGCACAAGATCTTTAACCAGAGCCCGAAAATCAACCCTGTTGTCAGCCGTAAAATAGAAGATCATCTTACTTCCATTGAAGTACCGCTCCACCCGCACAAGGCGCATATGCAACTGATGAGTAGCGACCAAATCATTACAAATACCAAAGGCCCGTTTTTCACTTTGAGCAAGGTTGATATATTTTTCCTGTTCATCCCGGTTGAGTAATCGCTCTATCTCAAAACTTGCCTGTCGATCCTCTCCGTGACAGCCACTAACCGGTGCCAAACCGACAATACGAGCCGGTTCCGGGCCGTGATCCGTTTGCACCATAACTCCGGTTCCGCGAATCAAATCCGCCTGCAAACCAGAAGCGGTAAACTGCTGCCCACCCTGCCGAAAATCTACCCTGTAGAACCAGGGTTCTTCATCTCTTTTTTCAACATTTTCAGCAGAATCTATGGTTTTCCTTTCAGACATTGTAGCACAACCTTTTCAATACAATCAATCAATTATGACCTTTTAAAAAGGTCATTCGAAATCACTGGAGGCGAAAGAGCAGAACTTCGCACACCAGGCTCCTGTTACAATTTCGTGCAAGTTCCTTTTCTGCCTGATCAATGGCCTGCAAGCGCGCAAACAACTGTTCAGTATTCCATTTTTTCAGGCGAATATCGCCCCCCTCCAGAAAAGCAATGAGATCCGTTTTTCCCATAAGCAGATCTCGCAACCAAATCCTCAACAGCCCGAACAGCGGGACGATATTTTCTTTTAGTGCGGCCATTTTTTCTCCAAGCTGAAGAACGATGCCTACGTCACGATGGGAATCAATACCAGAATCGGATACAACTGCCAACACCTCTTTCCATAAAGAAATAATATCTTTTTTACTCAACAAAAAGGCCTTTCCAGGACTCCCCTCAGATAATCGTGCCAGTAGTTGTGCAGTACCTGTATCCAGACCTTTGTCCGTTAAAATCGCTACAGTATCAGCAAAACCAAGAGCAGAAAAAGGTACGGTCTGACACCTTGATGTCAAGGTCGAAAGCATTCCATGGGACGCCTCTGCAGTCGACATCAGGAGATTGTCCGCAGGCGGCTCTTCGAGAGTTTTCAGCAGGCTGTTGGCCGCCTCCCGGCGCATGGTATGCACATCCTCCAAAATAACAATTCTCATCTTAGACTCATAAGCAGGATATGTCAGCTCCCTTGCCATCTGCCTGATCTGGCCAATTTTAATAGCACCCTTTTCCGGGCTGACCATCAATATATCCGGATGGTTACCCGAACGGAACTTCCGGCAGGACGAACAGACACCACACGCTTCCACCTGTGATGTATCATGGCAATTAACAGCCGCGGCCACTCCTCTGGCAAACATACTTTTTCCAACACCATCCGGCCCACGAAAAATATACGCATGGGGGATTCGATCTGCCGCAAGAGACCTTCTCAATAATTTCTTAGCCTTTTCCTGACCACGCACTACAGAAAAACATATGGGAGAAGAATCACTGTTCATAATATCATATGGCAAAAGTAACTACTGACGGGGTTCATAACTCTATGTTTTTATTACCTCTGAACTGTAACTGTCAAAAAAGAGATTGCTGCCGCCGATCATTCGGCTCATTTTGGCCATCGCCTGCAGACTCCGCACTTTTCTCAAAACCACCAAGATAGAGATAACGTTCAAGCATTCGCTGGTATTCCGTCCAACCCATTTCTGTGCTGTCCATCTTTCTGCGCAACTGTTCAGTGATGTTCATTTTAGCATCAAGATCATCGAGGAAACTGAGAATAAGGGCTTCAACAGTCATGGGAACCGTCGGTGAGCCGAATTCCTGTCGCCCATGGTGACTGAGAATAAGATGCTGCAACTGCTCCAGCAGCTCCGCCGGAAAATCAGAAATTTTAGCGGCTGCGACTGCCACCATCTCACTACCCATGACCAGATGTCCCTTCAACCTGCCCCGAACCGTGTACTCGATTAGTCCAGCTTCAACCGATAGTTCTTCCAGCTTGCCAATATCATGCAAAAGGGCACCGGCCACAAGCAGAGAACGATCTACCCCTTCATAGTGATCAGCTAGCAGCACAGCAATCTTTGCAACCGAGAGGGAATGTTCAAGCAGGCCACCAATATAGGCATGGTGTATCCCTTTGGCAGCGGGAGACTCCTGAAACCTTGGCCACCAGTCACTTTTACTAAGAAAATGGTTAAGCAGTTTTTTCAGAAAAGGATTTTTTACACTCTGAATGACTCCTCGCAATTCTTCGGCCATTTCCTGTCTGCTTCTTCTGGATGCCGGCAGGAAATCACCAAGATCAATTTCTGTCTGAGTTACTTTTTCAATATTGTCAATTTTTAACTGCGGTTTATCCCTGTATGACTGCACAATCCCTGCAACCCGTACGACATCACCAACCACACAAAGAGCCTGCATCCGTTCAGCATTTTCCCAGACCGGACCTGAGATCTCGCCGGTTTTATCCATAACGGATAAAACCAGATAAGGTTTACCCGCCCGCGTTTCACCAAGTTTAGCTGTTTTAACAAGAAAAAGATCATCAAACCGATCCCCTTCTTTCAGGCTATCAATAAATGTTTCTTTCTCCATTGTATTCTCACACTCCAGCTACACAAAAAACCACGAACCGCCAAGCCTATCAGCGCTCTTGTCAAAAAACATGACTATACAAAGTATGGCAGAAAAACACCCATAAATTCAGCGATTGACAACGATAAACTCCACTTGTCACCTCGATTTCAATTTATTTTCTCATTTTTCCTCCTTGATGATTTTTCAAAACAATGCAATAATGGCAACTTTTTCCAATGAAAAACCATGGCTGCTTTAAAAAGCGCCTCCAGGTCAGGAGTTCAATATGCGAAAACAGATGATCATCTCGGTGATGTCCAAAGACAGACCCGGCATTATTGCAGGTGTAACTCGTGCTATTTACAAACTAGGCGGTGATGTAGCCGACCTTAACCAGACTGTTCTTTGCGGCTATCTCACTATGATACTCAGTGCTTCTTTTGAGCCGGAAATCACAAAAGAAGATCTTCTTGCCTCCATCTCACACATTAAGACTGAATGTAAATTTGAAGTTTCGATCAAAGAAATAATTGAGGGAACAGAAGATGATGTTTGTAGAATTCCTGACGACCTGTATACTCTAACGGTACAGGGCCCTAATAAAGCTGGCATTGTCCACGGCATCAGTCAATTTTGTTATGAACACAATATCAATATTGTTGACTTGGCCACTACCCTGCAAAACGACCAGTATACCATGGCGCTCCAGCTTGATCTGTTACAGTGCACATCGTCAATTGAAACATTGCAGAAAGAGTTGGACGAATACTCCAAGCAACAGAATTTGACGCTTTTGATACAGCATAACGATATATTTCAGGTAACCAATGAAGTTACTCTTCATTAGTGGCGTATTGCTTAAAAGCAGTGAAGCACTGCATAAACAATCTGAATGCAGTCAAACCTATAAAAGATCTGTGAAGAAAAATAAGATAATCAAGATCGCTCCCCCTACATTCCGGGGTGCCAGGAGAACCAGTTATAATGTTACGCTCAGACCAGATACTTGCAACCGTCGAAATGATTCAGAAAGAAAATCTGGATGTACGCACAGTAACCATGGGAATCAATCTTCTTGATTGCAGAGGTGGTAATATTGACCAAACGTGCAATAAAATTGAAGAGAGAATCATCAATCGCGCCGGAAATTTTGTCGCTACATGCAATGCGATAAGTAAAAAATTTGGCATCCCGGTGGTGAATAAACGAATATCTGTCACACCAATTGCGCTTGTGGGTGCTGGATTTAACCGTGATGACTTTATTCTCCTTGCCAAAACACTGGACAGAGCAGCCACTGCAGTTGGTATTGATATCCTCGGCGGCTTTTCCGCACAGGTTGAAAAAGGCATGACGGCAACTGACCGTGAATATATCGCCTCAATCCCGCAAGCTCTTGCCCAAACAGATAAAATCTGTGCATCCATAAACATTGCCACCACCCAGAAAGGCATCAATATGGACGCACTGGCCATGATGGGGCCTACGATCAAAAAGCTTGCCGAAGATACCGCAGACCAGGGCGGCTTTGGTGCGGCCAAATTTGTCGTCTTCTGCAACCAACCCGGCGACAACCCCTTTATGGCCGGTGCCATTCACGGAGTTGAAGAAGCCGACACCGTACTCAACATCGGTGTTTCCGGACCAGGCGTCATTGCCCGTGCCCTTGAGCGCCTTATCGGCAAACACCCGGAACCTGGCAGCCTGCAATTTGATGAACTGGCCGAAGAAATCAAACAGACAACCTTCAGAGTCACACGCTGCGGTGAACTTATTGGTCGTGCAGTCTCCAAGTCACTTGGTATCGATTTCGGTGTAGTTGATCTTTCACTGGCACCGACACCTACCATCGGCGACAGTGTTGGCGAAATATTTAAAATACTCGGAGTGGATGCCGTAGGTGCCCCCGGCACCACTGCCATCCTGGCCATGCTCAATGATGCGGTTAAAAAAGGCGGTATTTTTGCGAGTAAAACCGTTGGTGGTCTGAGTGGTGCTTTTATCCCTGTTATGGAAGATGCTGTACTTGCTGAAGCGGTTGGAGAAGGCTCACTCTGCATGGAAAAACTTGAGTCTATGACCTGTGTCTGCTCCGTAGGTCTTGATATGATCGCCATTCCCGGCTCAGTGGATGCTGACACCATTTCGGCAATCATTGCAGACGAAATGGCCCTTGGTGTGATCAACTCAAAAACCACCGCTGCAAGACTTATCCCGGTGCCGGGCAAAGAAGTTGGTGACCATGTGAATTTTGGTGGACTTTTTGGCGCAAGCCCCATTATGCCATTGAAAAACGTCGGTATGTCCAGCCGGTTTATCGCCTGGGGCGGCAGGATGCCAGCACCCATTCACAGTTTTAAAAACTGAGCCCAACTCAATCCAGTAATTCCCGGATTTTAACGGACAGGCCGGATACAGTAAACGGTTTTTGAATAAAACCTTTACAACCCCGGTTGAGTATTTCACGGGCCTTGCCATCGATGCTATACCCGCTGCATAGCAGCACCTTAACGGCAGGGTTCAACAGTTTCAGTTTATCAAACAGCTCACCACCACTCATCCCGGGCATTATCATGTCTAGGATCAATAAATCAATTCGATCCTGATTAGCGCTATAGGTGTCGAGCGCTTCATCGCCAGATGCAGCTGTGAGCACATCATAACCAATCACCTTGAGAATCTTACTGCCAATTTCAGTAATCATCGGCTCGTCATCGACAAGTAGAATCGTCCCTGAACCTTTTTTCACAGTAGATGTCGGTGGCGTTGACACCACAACGGGTTTCTCTGTTGCGGGCAGAAGAATGGAAAAAGTAGTTCCTTTTCCAGAAACGTATTGATGACGATTTCTTTTCTGGTTCTGCCAAAATATCTGTATGGATTTTTTCACCAGCGTGTTTAAGTCAACAGGCCGGACTTCATATTTACCACCCCTTGCAAAACCGAGCAGCCTGTTCGTCAAACTTTTGGCATTCTCCACATACTCCTCAATACTGGCAAGCGATCAGCATACTTTTCTCTATTGTCGTTTGCAAGTTACAAAGTGCGAAATATCATGGATAAGCCAGAAAAAAAGGGCCAAAGTTGAAGT
The DNA here is from genome assembly GCA_947311315.1 of uncultured Desulfobulbaceae bacterium. Taxonomy (GTDB): domain Bacteria; phylum Desulfobacterota; class Desulfobulbia; order Desulfobulbales; family Desulfocapsaceae; genus Desulforhopalus_A. The sequence continues at coordinate 12,601 of CAMZKN010000168.1, forward strand.
ATAACTTTGGCCCTGTCAGAGAAAAAGAATACCAGAAACTATTTTGCCATATGCTTCCCTTCCATCATCAAATCCGGCGGCCCCAGCCAGACGCCTTTAAGCAGAAGATTAAAATAGGCCCACTTAAACATCAGCTTGGCCATATGGTTCATTTCAGTTTCTTTTAAGAGACTGAGTGGCCCCACAGCAGGAAAAGGATATTTTCCGGTCAATGGCTCAGTATCGTAATTAAAATCAATTATATAGGCTTTCCCGAAGCCTGATTCTATGAATCAAACCGCATGTCCATCCGACCGGACATACTGTTCACCTCCCGTAATATACGCCATTATGTTTTCGTGGAGTACATCACCCTGAAAGTGTGCAACAGCCCCCGCCTTTGAAGTCGGTACATTTGTACCATCGCCCAGAACCCATACGTTGTCATGGCCTTCGGGCTGCAGGGTGTGTTTATCAACGGGTATGTAGCCCATCGGGTCAGAGACACCTGAATCAATCATCACCTGGGAGCCAAAATTTGGTGGAATTGAGACTAGCATGTCGTAGTCAACTTCTGTACCATCATAAGAAGCAATCACTTTCTTCTTATGATCAACCGAACCAAGAGCAAAGTTGGGCGTAATAGTGATATTTTTATCGGCACAGGCATCTGTTAAAACCCGCGTTGCTTCAGGTTTGGTAAAGGCACCTGCAAGCGGGGTCACAAATTCTATCTCCACTTTATCCCGCATGCCACGCTCATGGAAATACCAGTCAGCAAGAAAAGCAAATTCAAGGGGAGCGACCGGGCATTTGATCGGCATTTCAGCAATATTCACCACAAGCTTGCCACCGGTGAATTTTTTCAGCGCCTTGCCAAGAACTTGGCAATCACCAAACCTGTAGTAGCCATAGATATCGTCTCCCCAGCCTTCCTGCAACCCTTCGACCTCTTCTGGTCTGATATCGCAGCCTGTTGACATTATGAGGATATCGTATTTTAAAATACCTTCAGTGGCCGTGGTCACTTCCTGCTTATCCCAGTCAACATTTGTCAATTCTGAGATAACAAAATCGATCCCTGGCTTGATAAATTCCCTCCTGCTTCTTCTGATATCTTTTGGTTTGTTGATATCAAATGGCACAAAGAGAAATCCTGGTTGATAATAGTGGACATTATCCTTATCAATCAGGGTAATCAGCCAATCATCATCCAGATCTTTTCTCATTTGATCAGCGACAATTATAATTACCGCCTGACGACAATTATTTTCACCGGATAATTGTGAATAGATTATTCATGTTGCTCTAAGGAGGAACATGAATGATCACAGACAATCAGGTG
>CAMZKN010000169.1 GCA_947311315.1 uncultured Desulfobulbaceae bacterium
CAGCCCCCCCATCTTCGCACGGTCACATTTGCCGACATAGAGGGGCTATAACGGGCAAATGTGCCTGCACGAATATGGAGCACCTGTGAGCAGTTACAGTTTAGAGGTAATAAAAACATAGAGCTATGAGCCACGCGAGTAGTTACGATTACGAATACAAAGTGGCAGTAAAAATCAGAAACTGTCCATACTGTTGCCCCGCACCACGCAATCATCGATATTCCTGCAGCTGTTTTTTATTCGCTTCATCATGGAATACAGCTCCAAAAAAACCGGGTCTTCAACCCCCAGATCGTTTTCCGCTTTTTGCAAAAGAACCAGGCCCGCATCTACATAGTGCTGCATCTCTCTAAGTACTCTTTTACGCTTGGCATGTTTCACTTTTTCCCTGGCGATAAGTGGCAAAATCCTTTCGATGGAGAATTCCACTAGAGCATCCCTTGGTGTATCATATTGAACCGATACCATCTCAAGGTTTTCCAGTGTTTTTCTTGACACCACGTAGGTCTTGGCCACTCTTTGAACCGAGTTATCAAAATCATCAAACTCCCTGGCTATTGTCTTTAGCGCCAGGGTATCATCAATCAGATGATCGAAGAGGGATTTCTGCTTAATCCCCAGTTGTCTGGCAAGTATGGACAGAGCATGAATACTTCGTTGTGAAAGCCTGAAGGTCGTTCTAACCGATTGCCTGCCACGCAAACCTGCTGTTGATTCTTTAGAAAATTCTAAATGTATCATTGTCTTAACCATTCCCCTACACTCTAATCGTTTTACTTTCCGTATCCACCATATATTACTTTTGATTATTTTCACAAAAAGTAATATTCTTTAGTTGACATTAGATATATCATTATTACCATTCAGAGTAAAGAGAAAACATGAAACCTGAAAAGGAAGCTAACAAACAACTCAAAAAGGAGAACATTATGAATCTTGTACATTACAATCCACACCGTAAACTTCGTCACAGTGCACCAGAATCATCCCGTTTTTTTGATGGCCTTTTCGATGATTTTTTCACACCATTTGCCACGACAGGTTCCCCACTGAGCACAAGTACAGGGAACAACCTCAGCGTGGATATCTATGAAAAAGGTGACACCATTGTTATTGATGCCGAGCTGCCGGGAGTAGCAAAAGAAGATATCTCGGTTGACGTCAAAGGAAAATTGATAACCCTTGGCGGAGAGAGAAAAAGCGATGAAGAAGTAAAAGACGAAAACTGTTACAGAAGAGAAAGAAAATACGGCAAATTTGAACGTACCTTCAGTCTGCCTTTCGAGGTACAAAGTGAAACGGTTCAAGCAACCTTTACCAACGGAATCCTCAAACTTGAGATTCCAAAACCTGAAGAACAGGGAACAAAGAAGATAGCAATTAACTGATAGTTTCCTGCATTCCTCATTGCTCACGGATGGCGACGCTGTGTTGCCATCCGTTTTTCTTTTGTTAATCCAGTTAATTATCTTGCCACCATGTTCTATTCAAGGTATTTTTCGTGAATGAAAAATACAACATTTTTTCTCCACGGTTATGAATCTTCGGGTAAAGGTACAAAGGGGCAATTTTTCAACCACAATTTTCCCTTTATTCACTGTCCGGATTTCCAGGGAACTCTGCAAAACCGGTTGGATCTTTTGCAGAGCCTGTGCAAAGGTCAATGCCCATTGACATTTGTCGGTTCAAGTTACGGGGGCCTTATGGCCACTTGTTACAGTCTCAACCAACCGGCCCGGATCAGGCAGCTCATCCTGCTGGCGCCGGCTCTCAATTTTGAAAATTTTAAGCCCCCTGAACAACCACTCACTATCCCAACCCTCCTTATCATTGGCAAAAACGATACAATAACCCCGGCAGATCGTGTTGTTCCTCTGGCAGAAGCAACTTTCTCCGACCTCAATATTCATCTTGTCGATGATGATCATATGCTGCATAAGACATTCAGCCAGCTTGACTGGCAATCGCTGTTGTAAAAAGACAAATCCCATTGCTTATTCACCGTTCCAGCTTATTGTATAACTGTTGAGTGCAGCTTTTCCACGTTAACAGCAGGGGCCAAAAATGAAAAAGCATTTCCTTGTTACCATCAGCAACGATATTGACAATCTTTTCGGTGTGCAATTTATCACCTCTTTTTTCAAAAAACTGTCAGAGCATCAACTCACCCTTCTCCATATCAACAGGCTGAACAGTAACGTTATGGCAAAAACTCTGGGAGAGATGTGGTGTAACCCGGACACTGTAGATAAAAGTCAGGAATATCGGGCCGCACAAAAATCATTTGACAGGGTACTCACATTGCTGAAGCAAAATAAAATGTCAGTTGAGCAGATGATCACAAAGACGGTCACAGAAAGATACGGTAAGGTCAAGGATATACTTACAGAAGGCTCCAAAGGCCTGTATGACGCGATTATTCTGGGAAGGCGAGCTTCCTACACAATGCAGTGGGTTTTTGAAAGGCCGGGGGACAAGACCGCCCAGACTATGATCAAAGACAGTTGTTTCACCCTTCCTGTATGGATCTGCCCTGAACCTGATCTTACGAGAAAAAATATTTTACTCTGCCTGGATGGTTCAAAAAACGGTTACAGGACAGTTGACCATGTAGGCTACATCCTCTCAGCACAGAGTCAGCACAAGATCACCCTTTTCCATGTTGAAAATGGTACTGGTACGACCTCTTCAAGCGAAATATTCCAACATGCTGAAAACATTCTTAAAGGACACACAATCGGTGGCGACCGCATCAATTATCAAACGGCTTGGGGGCTGTCCGTTCCGGGAACAATTATAGGTAAACTGAAAAAAGAACAGTACGCTGCCGTTGCAGTGGGGCTGCATGGTGTGGGAAAAAGCATCCTGAGAAATTTTAATCTGGCAGGGGGTACAACCTCAAAACTGATCAACCAACTCGAAAACACATCACTCTGCTGCTGTCCTTGACAATCTGGCACCAAGCTGTCAATTCAACAGCATAGAATCCATGGCCAGTTCTTCACCCTGCGCCCTGTAAAACTGCTCCAACAGATCTTTCACCGTTAGATTTTTCTTTTCATCGCCTCTGAGATCCAAAAGGATCCGTCCCTGATGCAGCATGATAAGCCTGTTACCAAACCCAATGGCATGCTTCATATTATGGGTAATCATCAGAGTTGTAAGATTCTGATTCTCGACAATATCCTGGGTCAATGTCAGAATCTGACTTGCTGTCTTGGGATCAAGCGCTGCAATATGTTCATCGAGAAGGAGTACATCAGGTTTTATCATCGTTGCCATAAGCATGGTCAGGGCCTGACGCTGTCCACCTGAGAGCAGACCAACCTTATCAAGCAAACGGTCTTCAAGCCCTAAACCAAGTTGCTCCAACGCCGTGCGAAAACGATCTCTGTCTCTTCCTTTCACTCCACGGGACAATCCCCTTCTTTTGCCACGCAATCCTGCCAGTGCCATGTTCTGTTCCAGTGTCGCAGAAGGGCAGGTTCCCAGAAGAGGATCCTGAAATACCCTTGAAATAAGACGAGCCCTTTTATATTCCGGCCAGGCGGTTACATCGTTTCCGGCTATGGATATTTGACCGGAATCAACGAAAAAACCACCCGCTATGCCGTTTAGAAGTGTTGATTTGCCGGCACCGTTGGAGCCGATAACGGTAACGAAATCACCCTCATCAATGTGCAGGCTGATATCATCGAGAGCAAAGACTTCATTCACACTGCCTTTATGGAAATATTTAACGATACTTTCTAAAACAATCACCGCTCTATCAGTCTCTTCTTGAGGTTGGGAGCAATAAGAGCGCCGATAACCAGTATTGCGGTAATCAGATTCAAATCACTCGGATTAAAACGGAAACCACCAAGCTCCGCACCAAGAGCCAGAGCAATTGCCAGACGATAGACAACTGAGCCCAACAGGGCGGCAATAAAAGCACGGGCGATTGTGCGGCAGCCAAAGACCGTCTCACCAATGATCACCGAGGCAAGGCCCGCCACGATAGTGCCGATTCCCATGCCAACATCGGCTGCGCCCTGGTTCTGTGCAACAAGCGCTCCACTGAGGGCAACAAGACCATTGGACAATCCCACACCCAGAATAATGATCGTGTCGGTGTTCACTCCAAGACTGCGGATCATCTGTTGATTATCACCAGTGGCCAGAATCGCCTGACCAAGCTCCGTTCCCAGAAACCAGATAATACCGGCAAGCACCACCACGGCAAACAGACCAAATACAACAATACCGGCATAGTGAGCAGGAACCCCAAGCTGAATTACCGGATCGAAAACAGTGTTCACCCCCAAAAGGGCAACATTAGGCCCGGACATGATACGTATGTTAATGGAATAGAGGGCAATCATGGTGAGAATAGAGGCCAGCAGGTGCAGAATTTTGAACCTGGTATTTAAAAATGCCGTCGCCATTCCGGCCACAAATCCACCCGCCAGTGCCAGCACCAGCGACAGATAAGGATTAACACCGCTAGTAATTGCCACCGCAGAAATGGCAGCCCCAAGGGGGAGGCTACCATCAACAGTTAAATCCGGAAAATCGAGAATCCTGAACGTCAGATAGACACCGATCACCATAATGCCGTAGACCAGTCCCTGCTCTACGGCACCGAGTGCTGCGTAAAAAGTCATTGGGTTCTGCCGCTATTTATATACTTTGGTTGCCTGCTTCAGCAGTGCTTCCGGTGGAGTAAGTCCCATCAGTTCAGAATACTTGGCATTAATATGCAGTTGCAGATCTTTTTGAAATTCCACCGGAATATCTTCAGGTTTAACCCCATTCAGAATCTTTTCAGCAATTGCGCCGGTCTGATAGCCGTGTTTATAATAATCAAACCCCATAGCAGCAACAGCGCCACGTTTTACGGAATCCACGTCTGCTGCAAAAATCGGCAGTTTATTCTGAACACCGACTTTAATAACAGATTCCAGTGCAGAAATAATCGTATTGTCGGTGGGGATAAAGACAGCGTCTACCCGGCCTACCAGACTTTTTGCCGCCTGGTATACATCAGCGGTCTTTGAGGCGGTAGCCTCAACTGTTTCAAACCCCAGGGAACTGCGCAAAGCTTTAATCGATGCAATGGTAGCTTTTGAATTGGCCTCCCCCGCATTATAAAGCAGACCGAGTTTTTTAATGCTTTTATCGTAGCCCAGAACCATCTTGATGTGTTTTACAATGGGTAAAAGATCAGAGACACCAGTTATCCCACCAGTTGGTTTTTGCAGGTCTTTGACCAATCCTGCTGCCACAGGATCTGTTACCGCGGTAAAGAGAAGAGGTCTTTTCAGATCAGCAGGCGCCTTACTCATGGCCTGGGCACAGGTCTGGGCGGAGGGTGTAGCAATCGCCACAAGTAAATCGGCCTTTTCTCCGATCATTTGCTGGGCTACCTGGGTAGCCGTGCCCATATTGGCCTGGGCGTTATGTACATTGTATTTTACATCGATACCCTTTTCCTTCAGATAATCCTGAAACCCCTGCAAAACCGCATCGAGCGCCGGATGTTCGACAAACTGGCTGACGGAAATAGTCGATCCCTGTACTGAAATCACCTGTGTTCCAATAAAAATAAAAGCCACCACAGCCAACAAAAACTTTTTCATTTTCACTCCTCCTTAAACATTATTCGTAACTACTCACAGAGTTCATAACTCTATGTTGTTATTACCTCTGAACTGTAATTGCTCATCTACTTATCTGTCAATACTCTTCAGAGACATCTATGAGCCTGTTGATTTAATGTATTTATGCCCGATCTCTTCGTTATGTGGAAAATTTTATCCTCGGAGGTAAGCGTAGACTCCGATATCAACTATATACCTGTGGTAAAATTTTCCGTATGCCTCGATTTCAG
>CAMZKN010000170.1 GCA_947311315.1 uncultured Desulfobulbaceae bacterium
AGGCACCTCCTTTGTAATGGTTTCTCCTACCTCAATTATACAACCATTTTGGTTAGGCTTGAAGTTTCATTTTGAACTTCGGCTGAGGTGCCTTTTATATGATTATCAATATCTCACCGAAAATGATATTGTTAACCGTGGGGACGATATACATAGTGTATATGTTTTCCAAAGCGATACAAAAAATTCTACTGGATTCCATTCTACCAAAATATCATGTGGAACTTGGTGTACAGCTTTCTATGGTTCGGTTGATACACTATTCCATTCTTATTGTTGGTTTTGTTATCTTGCTGAATCTTCTTGGTTTTGAATTAACGAAGTTTACTATTATCGGTGGTGCGCTTGGTGTGGGGATTGGGTTTGGTTTGCAGGCCATCGTGAACAATTTTGCCAGTGGTCTTATCCTGCTTTTTGAAAGACCGATTAAAGTAGGTGACACTGTTCAGATTGGCAATGATCTTGGAGAAGTAAAAAAACTTGGTCTGCGGGCCACCGTTGTCAGTACTTTTGATAACGCAGAAATTGTTATTCCCAATTCTGATCTTATTACCGCTCCTGTGACAAACTGGACGCTGTCCGGAAGGAAGGCGCGGCTGAAAGTACCTGTCGGGGTCGCCTATGGTACTGATATTCAGAAAGTTCTGGAAATCTTAATGCATTGTGCTCACGAAAATACCCAGGTATTGACGCAACCTCAACCCAATGCTCTTTTTCTTGCCTTTGGTGCAAGTTCGCTTGATATTGAGTTGCGGGTCTGGATACCGAATTTTTCTGACCGGAGGCAGGTGTTAAGTGCGTTGAACCAGGAAATAGAGAGTGAATTTTCCCAGGCTGGTATTGAGATACCTTTCCCGCAAACGGATCTGCATGTGCGAAGTATTGATAAGCACGTAGCGGCGACTTTGAGCGGTGGTGGAGAGTAAGAGGGTAATAATTACTGTAAAATAAAAAAAAATATTATTTCTTTTTGTGTTGAGAAAGAAAGTCGGTTATTCGAATCCTATAGTCCACTATGTCTTTTCGAAGAGAAGAGAGACTGGCCATTTTTTCATCTACTTTTGAAATATGACTGTCCAGAATTTCGATGAGTTTTGGCGTAATTTTGTGAAAGTTTTTTTCGTTTATGTCAAATATATCTGAAAGCTCTTGGATTTCTTTTAAAGCTATGCCGAGGTTTTTCAGTTTGAGGATAAATTTGAGGCGCAGGATGTCGTCCTGGGTGTATGTGCGAGTGCCACCACCGACTCGCTCAGTTTTTCCCATTAAACCAATTTCTTCATAATAACGAATGGTTCGTGTTGTAATGTCAAGACTTTTGGCCAGTTCGCCAATCTGTACTGGTTTGGCCTGTTGTGTGCTCATATCGTATTCCTTGTCCCGGTTGTTTGGCTAGGTATGGTACAATCATATATGGTGCCATTGCTTTACCTTTACGTAATGTGTTTTGGTAAATTATCATGTCCGCCACTGTTCTGTCAAACAAAAAAAGAATAAAATTGGTCTGTTTCAGGGACATTTGTGGCATGCGTTGGTTGTGGAGAAAATTTCTTGACCTTTACGTAAACATTATTTATAAAGAATAGGCGATGAGTGAGTGTATTATTACTGATAAACTGTGTATAAAAGGAAGTGAACAACTGTAACTGGAGAGGATAATGGAATTTACCCGGGAGATTTACTGGAATGTTGGGCATGGCGCATGGACTTTGGTACCCATGTATCTTTTTGCCATTGCGGCGATTGGAATGCTGGTAAAAGGTTTTTTGCATGGTGTTGAGGTATACAAACAAGGTAAACCCCTGGACAGAACAGATCAGCTGGGCAGAAGAATTCGTCTGATGATTGAGAATGTACTGCTGCAGAAAAAGGTAACAAAGGTGCAGTGGCCAGGGTTGTTGCATGGCTTGTTTTTCTGGGGTTTTGGTCTCCTCTTTATTGGCACGATGCTCATCGTTCTACAGGCGGATTTCACAGATCTGTTTTTTGATATTGTTTTCTTAAAAGGTACATTTTACAAACTTTTTTCCATTGTTCTCGACCTGGCAGGTTTGGTTTGTATAATTATGCTTGGTGGATTGCTGGTTCGTCGTTATTTTTTCACGCCGGAGGGGCTGGAAAGTTCCAATGATGATCTGATTATGCACGTTCTGCTTTTTACCATTCTCATAACCGGTTTTGTGGTTGAAGGTGCTCGAATGGCGGTAACGGAACTTGGGACACCTCTTGCCATCTGGTCTCCGGTCGGGCTTGTTTTTGCCCAAGGACTGGTTGGAATGGGCGAGGGTGGTCTGCTTGCGTTGCACAAGGTCACCTGGTGGTTCCATCTCCTACTTGTTATGGGATTTTTTGTTCTTATTCCACTGACTAAATTCAGGCATATTTTCACTACCAGCGCAAACTATCTTTTTTCTGACCTTGGCCCAAAAGGCAAACTTGTCAGTCTGGATCTTGAAGACGAGGATGCAGAAACATTTGGTGCAACGACTGTCAGTGAGATGACCTGGAAAGATATTTTCGATACCGATGCCTGCACACTTTGTCTGCGCTGCCAGGATCGATGTCCCGCCTTTGCAACAGATAAACCTCTTTCCCCGATGAAACTTATCAGTCAACTTGGAGAAACCGCGTTCAATAGCCCTGATGCTAATCTTATTGATACAATTGGTAAGGATGTTCTCTGGAGTTGTACTACCTGTCGCGCCTGTCAGGAGATTTGTCCCGCTGCAATAGAACATGTGAACAAAATAGTGGAACTGCGGCGCAGTATGGTTTTGATGGAGGGCGAATTTCCCGGTGATGAGGTTATGACCGCCATGGAAGCGACTGAAGTAAATGGTAACCCACTGGGTATCGGTTATGCGGAACGTGGAGATTGGGCAGAAGAGCTTGGTGTGAAAACTCTTGCTGAAGATTCAGAGGTTGACGTTCTGTACTTTGTTGGTTGTTACGGCTCTTTTGACAAACGTAATATTGCGGTTGCCAAAAGTTTTATTCAACTGTGTCAGGCTGCGGGGGTGAAGGTTGGAATCCTTGGTAAGGAAGAGAAATGTTGTGGGGAGCCCATGCGTAAAATGGGTAACGAATATCTCTATCAGGGACTTGCAGTAGAGAACATTGAATTGCTGAAATCGTACGGAGTTGAGAAAATTGTTACCACCTGTCCCCATTGCTATAACACACTCGAAAAAGATTATCGGGATTTTGGTCTGGAAGCTGAGGTCACGACCTATACCGTATTTTTGCAGGAACTTATCAGCTCGGGCAGATTGCGGATAAACAGTGAAGGTCTTTCCTGTACATATCATGATTCCTGTTACCTTGGCAGGCACAACGATATTTATGATGCGCCGCGTGCACTTATTGAAGCCGCGGGAGGTCAGCTTGTTGAGATGGAGAAAACCAGGGCTGAAGCTTTCTGCTGTAGTGCTGGAGGTGGCCGGATTCTGGCTGAGGAAAATATCGGACAGCGCATAAACATTAAGCGTGTGGAAATGGCTGTCGCGACAGGGGCTGATGTGTTGATTTCAAATTGTCCGTTTTGTCTGACCATGTTTGAAGACGGGGTTAAGGGCGCAGAGGTTGAAGAATCACTGAAACCTAAAGATATTGCAGAGATACTTGCAGAGAGAATATGTTGAACTATCTGAATATAAAGTGGAGGAAACTATGAAAATACTGGTGTGCATAAAGCAGGTTCCGGATATGGAGTCAAAGTTTAAAGTTGATGCTGGCGGAACATGGTATGAGAAAACGGATTTAGCCTGGAGAATGAACGAGTACGACGAATATGGCGTCGAACAGGCTGTCCAGTTAAAAGAACAGGTTAAAGATGCTGACGTGACTGTTCTTTGTATTGGTGGCGATCAGGTCAAAGAGACCATGAAAAAGGCACTGGCAATGGGATGTGACCGGGGTGCTCAGATAGTTGATGATGAGTCCTATGCTAAAGAACCGGCCCAGATTGCCGCCATCATAGCCGAATATGCTAAAGGCAAAGATTTTGACGTTATCTTTACCGGTATGCAATCACAGGATCGTGGTTCTGCTCAGGTTGGTATACTGGTTGCTGAAATACTTGGCATGTCCTCTGTTTCAACTGTTGTTGAATTTTCCTATAGCGACGGTACTGTCGAAGCAAAGCGTGAGCTGGAAGGTGGCGTCAAAGCCTGCCTTAAGGTACAGACTCCGCTGGTTGTCACCTGTCAACTTGGCCTTAACACCCCACGTTACCCGACTCTGCCCAATATTATGAAGGCCAAGAGAAAAGAACTGCTTTCAACTCCGGTGGGTGATTTACTTAAGGTTGAGGCCAGACAGGAAACAATGCGAATGTATTTTCCGGAAAAGAAGGGTGGTGGTCTTATCCTCGAAGGTGAAGTTGTGGATATGACGGATCAGTTGATTAAAATCTTAAAAGACAAAACCACCGTTTTTGCCTAGAAGGAGGACAAAAAATGAAAATTTTACTTATAGCGGAAAGCAGGGAAGGTACATTGCTCGGTGGCAGTTATGAATTGATCGCATTTGCTGAGGCAATGGGTGGCGAGAGCTCCATGTTTCTGGTGGGTGGTGATGATGTATTGCCGGCATATCAGGGAAAACTTTATCTTGCCGATGTTGCGGGTTGTGGAGAATACAACCCTGATGTTCATAAGCAGTTGATTCTTGATGTTGTTGCGAAGGAAAATCCGGATGTCGTTGCCTTTTGCCATTCATCCTATGGATGGGATCTTGCGCCAAGAGTTGCTTTTGCTATGGGTGCCGCCCAGATCTCTGAAGTTGTTGACATTGTTGATGGTGTTCCTGTGGTTCCTGTTTGCAACGCAAAGTTGCGTCGGGACGTTAAGGCAAACACTGCCCAAACGGTTATTACCATTCAGGCAGGTGCCTTTGGATTGGAAGATGAGCCGGCCGGTACGCCTGATGTTGAAAAAATTGCAGCCGAAGGTGAAGGAAAAATCGAGTTTACAGGATACGAACAGGCTGAAGCTGGTGGTGTTGATCTTGGCAAGGCTCAGATTATTGTCAGTGCTGGTCGTGGGGTTGGTAAACCCGAAAATGTCTCCATGATCGCTGACCTGGCAAAGGCCCTTGGTGGCGAGTATGGTGCAAGTCGTCCTGTTGTAGATTCCGAGTGGGTTGAGCATAATCGTCAAGTGGGTACGACCGGTCAGACAGTTGCACCGAAATTGTATGTTGCCTGTGGTATTTCCGGTGCTATTCAGCATCTTGCCGGTATGAAGAAATCAGAATTTATTGTGGCCGTTAACACCGATAAAGATGCACCTATTGGTGAGGTCGCTGATGTGCTCGTCGTTGCAGATTTAAAGCAGTTTGTTCCGGCTCTTACTGAAAAAATACAATCTCTCTAAAGGGCTGATATTCAAATGGCGCAGATAGCATTAGAAGAAATATTCAAAGGGTTGCCGGAATTGTTTGTACCCGGCACCCTTACAGATCCCATGAGTTTTTATTTTTCTCTGGGAGATACTAAAAAAACGGTGCAGCTCAGTGGAGATAATTGCAATGTAGCTGACGGGAGGACTGTCGAAAATGCTGATTGTGTTTGCAAAACAAGTCCTGAATTTTTCCTGAAAATCTGGGAGGATAATTATCGACCTGGAATGAAGGATTTTATGACCGGCACTATAAAATCAAGCAGTCCGCACTCTTTACATGATTTTTTGCGCTGTTTTGGCAAAGATTCCTGAGCGTGGTGGATAGCAGCGAAAGGACTTCCCGGAGAGAATGAGACAGTATGGAATATAAAACAGAGATAAAAGTAAGAGGGTATCACGCCGATTTTTACGGTCATGTGAATAACGCCCGGTATCTGGAGTTTCTTGAAGAGGATCGGTGGGCACATCTGGAAGCAAAAATCGATCTAAAAAGATGGGCAAAGCTTGGTATTGTCTTTCTTGTTGTTAATATCAATATCAATTATCGACGGGCGGTTCCGGTGGGACAAACGCTCAAAGTTGGAACAAGTCTGGAAAAAATCGGTAATAGGAGTGTTGTGCTTAAGCAGGAAATACTGTTGAAGGAAACAGGTGATATTGCAGCAGATGCTCTTGTTACTTTTGTGGTTACAGACAAAAGCGGAAAAGCGGTGACGATGGAGGGAGATGTCCTGCAGGAAATTGAAAAATTACGCTAGTCGAGGTGGAAACAGTTCAATTTATGGTTGACATTAACGTTGGTTATATATTACACAACAGTAAGAGTAAAAAGGAAGTTGATTGCCTTTCACGTTTACTTGAACGTAAAAGTAATGGCTGAAAGTCGGTTTCTATTATGGTTTGTTGCATTGAGAAAGAGTGACTTTAGGGAATCTGTCGTGAACGTTGACAGCTTTGTGGAATTACAAAACTGAGGGAGACAAGCATGAAAAAAACGATTTCTGTGTTGGCATTGACATCAATTTTCGCGGCAAGTTCGGCTATGGCATCGGGCTGGCGGATACCTGAGCAGTCCGTTGATTCAACGGCAAAAGCGGGTGCCAATATTGCATCGGCCACCAGGGGTGATACGGCATATTATAATCCTGCAAATATGTCCTGGATGGAAAATAAATGGCATTTGGAAGCTGATGCTACTTATATTTATCTTGCTCCCATTAAATATGAAGATAGCCGTACATCTAAGTATAATGGCGAAACTGAATCGGAAAATTTCTTTGTTCCCACCGGTTTTTTTGTTTCGCCTTCCTTTGGTGGTGCACGTTTCGGTATGGCAATAGTTGCTCCTAACGGGCTTTCCAAACAGTGGGAATCGGCCTATCAGAAAGCAGTTGCTGAAGAGTTCTCTCTGGCCGTAATCGAAGTGAACCCGACGGTGTCTTACAATATTCAGGATATGTTCTCTATTGCGGGTGGTGTGCGCATGATGTATGCAGATGCCACAGTGAAGAGTGATGCAAGTGGTCTGGGTGTTCCGCTTTCACGAAATATGGACGGAGATACGGTTGAATGGGGGTGGAATGCAGCTCTTGCTTTCAAACCAATGGATAAACTGAATCTTTCAGCTACCTACCGTTCTAATATTGATCTGGATTTTGACAGCACGGCTGATTTGAACTTAATGGGTACGCGAATGACTCTTGATACCACAGTGTCCATTCCATCTCCTGCTGTGCTTGCTCTCTCGGTTGCCTACGACGTTTTGGATAATCTTAATGTTGAGTTGACCTGGGACAGAACGTTCTGGTCTGAATATGAAAACCTCGATTTTGATTTTACACCTGCCATTCCTGGCAATCCATTTGAACCTTCGCAGTCTAAGAATTGGGATGATTCCAGTGCCTTTCGTATTGGTGTAACCTATGATGTTAGCGCCGCATGGACGCTGATGGCTGGCTTTGCATATGATGAAACTCCCGTGCCGGATAAATACGTGGGCTTTGAATTGCCTGATTCAGATGCATGGATTTATTCTCTCGGTTTCCAGTATAAAGTTAGCGACAGTATGGATGTTGGTGTTGCCGCACTATACGATTATAAAGAGACCCGTAAGGTTGAGGGTGGTCCCACGGATAGAGTTTATGGCGAGTTCACAGATGCTGCAGCCTTCCTGATGACTGTTGGTTTGAACTACAGGTTCTAACGGATCAAAAGTTTTCTACGGTACACAAAACCCCTTGCTGTCATGATGTAGCAGGGGGTTTTGTCTTTGATTTCGGGTTAGAGTGCACGCATATATTCGGGTTTAAGGCTGATCTTTCCATCAAGGGCCTGTTCGATGAGTGCTAAGGTAGTGGCCTTATCTTGTGGAAGTTTTGCTTTAATTGGTAAATAGTTGGATGCGTGGTTTGCGTGAAAATAGCCATTGGAGAGTTTGGTGGATGCAAGCATAATACCTAATTCCTCAAGCATTTCACTGGAAGACAAAAGCTGAAATTCACCTCTTTCATGTGCTTTATAAAGAGGTGTTTCAGGAGTGAGCATAAGGCTAAGCGCGCCCACATATTCAGGGTCGATGGCGCTGAGCACCCGCCCGGTCTCTTTAGCGTGAATGTGAGAACGTTTTTTACCACCAATTCCGAGTAGTACGGTTAGAGAAAGTTTAATTCCGGCGGATCGTATTTTTTTGCCAGTGTCGATCATTCGCTGGGCATCAGCTCCTTTGTTGATAGCTTTCAGGGTAATGTCGTCGCCGGTTTCCAAACCCATGTACGCAATTTTCAGGCCGTGCTCCCGAAGCTCTTTGAGCTCCTCCATGCTCTTTCGCCTGATGCTTTTGGTGTTGGCGTATGTACCTACTCTGGTAACCCAGGGAAGTTTTTTCTGGATGGCAACAAGGATTCGAAGAAGGCGTTTCTGCGGGATGATGAGTGCGTCACCATCACAGAGGAAGAGACGATCCTGGTTACGGCAGTGGGTGGAAGCAAATTCGATATCGGCCATAATGATATCGTCACTCTTTATCGAAAATCTGCTGCCTTTGTACATTCGGCAAAAAGTGCATTTATTGTGGGAGCAGCCGGTGGTTATCTGTAAAAGTATTGAATGTGCCTCACTTGGAGGTCTGAAGATATTTCCTTGATAGTCCATGATTATTCACCAGGTAATGATTGATGGATTGTGTATCCTTTTCTTACCGTATGAGTAAGAGATGACGCAATAGAAAACTCGTCGGTACTATATGAATAGAGGTTTGAAACGAAAATGAAGAACAAACATTCTGAATTTCCACATTTGCTGGATCCCCTTGATCTGGGGTTTATAACTTTGAAAAATCGGATTCTCATGGGATCGATGCACACCGGCCTTGAGGAGGAAAAAGATGGTTTTCATCGTATGGCTGTGTACTATGCTGCCCGGGCTCAAGGTGGTGTTGGCCTTATAGTAACCGGTGGAGTTGCGCCAAACAGGTCGGGCTGGGTTGCACCTTTTTCTCTTCGTCTTGCCAAGAGTTCTCAGGTAAAGGAGCACAGGACAATTACAGATGCTGTGCATGAATCCGGCGGGAAAATATGTATGCAGATTCTTCATGCAGGTCGTTATGGTTATCATCCTCTTTGCGTGGCACCAACAGCTATCAAGGCGCCGATGAACAGATTCAAACCCAGGGCTCTCAGCGGGCGGAGGGTGAGATCAACTATCAATGATTATATCCGTTGTGCGTCTCTGGCAATGGAGGCGGGTTATGATGGCGTGGAGATAATGGGATCGGAAGGGTATCTGATTAATCAGTTTATTGCGAAAAAGACCAACCTCCGAGAGGATGAATGGGGTGGTGATTTTGTAAGCAGGATACGATTCGCTCTGGAGATTGTCAAAGGAGTACGTAAGGCTGTTGGGGAAAAATGTATCATTATCTACAGACTTTCCATGCTCGATCTGGTGAAAAATGGCAGTACATGGGACGAAATTGTCCTTCTGGCAAAAGAAATCGAGAAAGCGGGTGCCACAATCATCAATACCGGGATTGGCTGGCATGAGGCAAGAATTCCAACTATTGCCACCATGGTTCCACGGGCAGGTTTTGCCTGGGTGACCAAAAGGTTGATGGGTGAAGTAAAAGTACCGCTGGTGACGACCAACCGTATCAATATGCCCCATGTAGCCGAAGCTGTACTGGCCGATGGTTCGGCTGATATGGTCAGCATGGCCAGACCATTTCTCGCAGATCCTGACTGGACCAAAAAAGCAAAAGATGGCCGGGTTGACGAGATTAACACCTGTATTGGCTGTAATCAGGCCTGTCTTGATCATATTTTTTCACGTAAAACAGCAACATGTCTGGTTAATCCAAGGGCGTGCAACGAAACGACGAAGGTTTTTGTCAAAACTGGTGTACAAAAACGTGTCGCCGTTGTTGGCGCGGGCCCGGCTGGTCTTTCGTGTGCTGTGACGGCTGCGGCGCGTGGACACAAGGTGATATTGTTTGAAGCATCCATGAAGATAGGAGGTCAGTTCAGACTGGCCAGGATGATTCCCGGTAAAGATGAATTTGAGGAGACACTCAGATATTACAGTCGTCAGTTAAAACTGCACAAGGTTGAGGTAAAACGCAACACTTCACCTGCACCATCGGAGCTGAAAGGTTTTGATGAAATAGTGATAAGTAGCGGAGTTAAGCCGAGGGCGATCACAATTAAAGGTGGAGAAAAGGATTGTGTCTCTCTCTACAGCGATGTGCTTTCCGGAGAGAAATCTGTTGGCAGTCGTGTGGCAATAATTGGTGCGGGAGGTATCGGTTTTGATATGGCCGCATTTTTACTCCACGATCAGGGAGGCCCCGAAACCGTAGAAGACTTTATGGCTCAGTGGGGTGTTGATATGAGCTATGCAGAGGCCGGTGGCCTGGGGGCACCTCATAAAGATAAACCGGCCAGAGAAATCTACCTGTTGCAGCGCAAAAAGACAAAACCAGGTGCCGGGCTGGGTAAAACGACAGGCTGGATACACCGATCGCTGTTGAAGAAAAACGGGGTGAAAATTCTCAATGGAGTGGAGTATCTGGCAGTAAATGATAAAGGGTTGCTTATCAATCATTTTGGCAAGGAGATGCAGCTTGAAGTGGACGATATTGTTGTCTGTGCTGGCCAGGTCTCTGTACTTGATTTAAAAAATGAGCTGGATAAAGAGAAGATGGAATATCATCTAATAGGTGGCGCACTCAAAGCTGGAGAGCTTGATGCCAAAAGAGCCATTGCCCAGGGGATGGAGGTGGCTGACCAGATTTAAGGTATTTTTGTTTTTATTCAGTGATTGTCTGCTGCTGGGGCTGAGAAAGTTGCATGATAGCCTGATTGGCAATAGTCAGGCCGAAAATGCCGGTGATTGTCGGCAGACTGCCAAGCACGTTGCGCTTTCGGCCCCTGTCGCTAAAAGGTGTTGGCCCAGTGGAAGGGTCGTCGTCTTTTCCCGGATGACTATAATCAAAATTCGTTTTTTCAATAGAGTAGACACAGGCAATACCTTTGCCAACACCTCTCCTGCGCAGTCGTTTGCGCAAATGTTTTGCCAGGGGGCAGTTGGAACTGTCAAATAAATCACCCGAGCGGATCAGGGTAGGGTCGGTTCGCAGAGCGGCACCCATGGAACTGATGGTGGGGATCTTTCGCACGTAGGCACTGTGGAGAAGCTGGGCTTTAGGATTCAGGGAATCTATTGCATCTATGAGTAGATCCGGTCTTGGTGTAAATATCTGCTCCAGTGTCTCTTCGCCTGCAAATATATTATCAGCCAGAACCCGGCAGTCTGAGTTTATGGCTAGAATCCTCTCTTTGGCAACCTCCGCTTTGGGTCTTCCAACGGTAGTTTCAAGAGCGAGGATCTGGCGGTTCAAATTGCTGGGTTGAATGGTATCAAAATCAATAATATGCAGTTGTGTTACACCCGCTCTGACGAGCCCTTCGAGAACATAGCCACCTACAGCTCCGAGACCAACTACTGTTACCTGTCTGGCTTGTAGCTGTTGAAAACGTTCTTCTCCAAGCAGGAGGCGTGTTCTTGTGAATCTATCCATTGGCTTAAAGTGATTCTTGTATAGTTGTTGATTTTAGAATAGTAGTTGTCGTGGAATGTGGACAATACCACTTCATCGCGCTAAATGGGAGAATAAGTAGAGATGGTGCTGAAACTGCCCGTAGGAAAGACTGATATAGATGATACAGGAACCTGGGTTAAATATAAAAAAGCCTTTTGTGAGTTTTGCCATGGCAGTTGCTGTACTATGCCTGTTGAGGTGACAGCAGAGGATCTTGTCCGCATGCGCCTCATTGATGAATTTGATTTGCAGGATAAGTTAAAACATATTGCCAGAAAACTTATAAAAAAGAGATTGATTGAACATTTTCATTCCAAATCAGCAATATTTACCATAGCCAGGATGGCAAATGGAGATTGTATTTTTCTGGATAACCATTCCAGGCGTTGCACAATATATGAGCTGCGTCCTGACACCTGTCGCAACCATCCACGGGTTGGGCCTCGTCCCGGCTATTGTGCTTTCAGGAAGAAATAGTTTTTCTCCGATCCCGTGGTTGATCTGATGTGTTACCCTCTGGCAAAACCGGTAAGGGCGTCACCATCCAGGCGATATGGTATCCACTCGTTCTGGGGTCGAGCTCCGAGGGATTTATAAAACTCTATAGCTGGCATGTTCCAATCCAAGACACTCCATTCAAATCGGCCACAGTCTTTTTCAAACGCGATTTTTGCAAGATGGCGCAGGAGGTTTTCTCCGGCACCTTTGCCTCTATACTGAGGTGTGATGTAGAGGTCTTCGAGGTAGAGACCATTTTTACCGAGCCAGGTTGAGTAATTAAAAAAGTAGACAGCAAAACCTATCGGTTTTTCGTCACTACTGCAGATGAGTGCACTGACGGTGGAGTTGTCTCCGAAGATTGATTTTTCTATGTCCTCAATACTTGCCTTGACTGCGTTGGGGGCTTTTTCGTAGGCAGCGAGTTCTTTAATGAATTGCAGGATGATGGTTGAGTCGTTTTTGGTTGCCCTGCGAATTGTAACGGTATTCATCTTAATTTTCCTTTTGCTCGGCTGGCCCTTCTTGAAAATTGTTTGAGTATATCTTCTCGTGCTATCACACCTGCAAAATATTCATGAAAACGTTTTTCTGTCAAGCTGGGAATTTTATCTTGAAGCTGCAGGAGGGAAATAGTGTTAATGATATCTTTTTTGCGGGAGTCAACAGAGACAATTGTACCACTGTTGATCTGATTATAGACGACATGGTAGGGGACGATGCCCAGTCCGATATTATTTTCGACGGATGAGACGACGGCTCTGACGCTGTCAACCGTAAGAACGATGTTTGGTGAGATCGTGGTTTTGCCATAGTGGTGCTTGAACCAGCTTTTCAGAGCGAGGCTGTTCTGATGATAGGCGATATAATCCACTCGCAGAAGATTCTTTAATGAAAAGTTGTTTTGTAAGGTTCTTGAGGCATATCGTTTCGAACAGATGAGGATGATATCCTCGTCAATGATTGGGCTGATACTGAAAATTCCTGAATCTGAAAAATATTCTCCCTGCGTTAAAAACAGATCTACCAGCGAGAAATCGAGTTCTCCTGATCTGACCATTCTGACAAGTTTTTCCGGATCTCCAAAAGCTATGGAAAATGTGACTTTGTTGTATATGTCACGAAATCCGCCTAAAATTGCCGGAAGATGGGTTTGGCCGAATTCTACCGGTGCCCCAATTTTCAAAATACCTGCAGGTTCGTTTTTGCCCTGTTGAATCGTCTTTAAACCACTATCAAGTTCCTGAAAAAAAGGCTCGATAATTGTATGGAGTAGTTGTGCCTCTGTGGTTGGCACGAGGCTGCGGTTCATTCTTGTGAAGAGTCTTGTACCTATCTCGCTCTCAAATTTTTTCAGGTGCTGACTGATAGCAGACCGTGTGACATTGAGACGTGCTGCTGCGCCGACTATTGATTTACATGTGTATACGAAGTGAAATACTTTCAGGCGGTTGAAATCAATGTTCGTTAGCATGACTATCCCTGTGGTTAATTACGTCCATCTTTACTTATTAATAGAGGCAGAATAAAATAACAATAGGAAGATGAGGAATGATCAATTTTGTGTGGTAACCAGTGTCTGTCCAGGAATGAGATATTTTAATTCTAAATCGAGGCGCACGATGGTAACTTCTCCAAAAGTGTTGGTAAAATAAAGCGTGCGTTCGAACCCCTGCCCTTGTATGATGGGAAGCATGAAAAGCACATTCGATCAACTCACCAAAAACATTCCCAAAGAAGACAAAGAAAAT
>CAMZKN010000171.1 GCA_947311315.1 uncultured Desulfobulbaceae bacterium
ATACAACAAAACACAAAAACAACTCACTTCAATAAAAGCTATGTATGGCCTTCCACTGGTTAAAGATTTTCGTAAGATGCTATGCGACGGTTAGAATGGACTTTACCAACACTTTTGGAGAAGTTACATACAATTTGTTCAGATCTTGACATAATGGGGAAGCTACGGTATAGGTCAGCATCAGTCTTGATAAACACAATTAGTACTTCGACCTGATTTATTACTCTTTCGTTAACAGGAAGAGAGTTGAGTACTATATTTTTGGGAAGAATATTCTGTAAATAATAAGTAATGACGCCTTTGCGTCCGTAGAATTATCCTACTTTCTTAAATTCAGGAGAACAATTATGAGCGATTTAAAAGCTGTTGCCGATGATGTTCAAGTCAAAAGTGTACTCGATGCCAAGGGTCTCAGTTGCCCTATGCCTCTTCTTCGCACCAAAAAAGAAATGGGTAAACTTGGATCTGGTGATGTTCTTCAGGTTGATGGTACCGATCCTGGTTCCCGTAACGATATCCCCGGTTGGTGTGAACGTGCAGGTCACGAGTATCTGGGAGAGAAAGAAGGATCCGGATTTATCAGCTTTTATATCAAAAAAGGTTGATTTTCTGATATTATTTTCACCTTCATGTTTGAGTAACCCTTAAATTCCTTTGGCTTTTTGCGCGATTTATTCAACATTGAGGGTATTTTTACGTGAATGTTTATACTTACACCGGTAAATTATAATGAAGCCGGTCTTATTCATGGCTACATCCGTTTTTGGAGGAAGCTAATATGGCTAAAAGTTTAGGTATTTTTGTAACAACATTGGGAAGTCTTCAACATGTTATTGGTATAACCAAAGCTGCAAAGGCAAAAGGCTCCAATGTCAAAGTTTTTTTTACCTGGAAAGCTACCAATCTTTCCAAAGAACCTGATTTTCCCGCTCTTTGTGAACTGGCTGACGATGTTTCTATTTGTGTTGATAGTTATCAAAAACAGGGTTTTTCAGTCGATGATGTCCCGGAAGGCCTCACTGCAAAAAAAATGGCAACCCAGGCTCAGCATGGTATTATAATTGAAGACTTTGACTGTTATCTCAGTCTGTAAGGAGATATTATGGAATACAAAAAAGTATGTCTTATGTACAGGCATGAAGATTATGCCGTTGATGGAATAAGATCAGCATTAGGACTTGCCGTTGAAAATATGTACGCTTACGGCGTCGTTATGGATGTTGAAATCCCAAAACTCGATGATCTTACAATAGAAAGTATAGAAATGTTACGAGATATGGAAGGAAATGTTTATTCCACAATCCCGGCAAATGTAGAAAAAAACGGTTTTGAAAGTTTAACCATTGAGGAACTTGGAGAAAAACTTCGTGAAATGACACATATAGTTCCTTACGGTCCCCGCAAGTAAGTGCCTTAGTGGTATTTATTCGTTTTTATGTTTTAATACCTTCTTCATGTATTGTTTTTATCAACAGTAATTGTGAAGTAAGGCACGAAATAAAAACTTCAGGAGTTTTATTCTATGAAAATTTTAAATATTTACAAGTCCGAGCCAGATGACACTGTAAAAAAACTTGTGGAAATAGTTACCAGAGACCGTGAATCTGATTCATTTGATCTCAATACAGATAGTCCTGACTACGACCTCCTCGTTGATAAAATATTTGAGGCAGATCAAACTATATGCTGGTGGTAGTATAGCTGATAGTTTTTTACCTTCCCCGTTCACTCTTGTGTTGACGGGGAAGGATTAGTACTTCCTTGCGGTTTACTGCGTCAGTCCTTCCATTATTATATCGTGAACAGCCGGCCTTAACTCCCTTATTTTTTCCACTTTTTCCCCGCACCTCACTCTGTTGGTTAACATAATAACAGCTATATCGCGCTGCAAATCTATCCAAAATGATGTTCCGGTAAACCCAAGATGACCTATGGATTTTGGGGAAAAATAGTTGCCGCTGCTCGACAAACCGGGTGTTGGTGTATCAAATCCTAAAGCCCATGAAGAACCTTCCCTTTTTTCTGAAAAACGCTTCAATGATGAAGAACTGTACGAGGGATGTTTTTGTCTTCCTTTAAACTGTTCAATAAGATGTTCACAAAGAGAGAGGAGCCCTTCAGCACTACCAAATAGACCAGCATGTCCTGCACAACCACCTAGACTTCTGCAGTTATCATCATGAACGACACCACTAAGCTTTACTTTCGACCAGGTACAGTTTCCAGTAACCACATATTCATTTTGAGTGAAATTCGTTTCATTTAAGAAAAAAAAGCTTTTTTCAAGTTTTAAAGGTTCTATTATTTTTCGTTTCCAATAGGAATCGAGCTTCTCACCGGATATTTTTTCTATCACATAACCAAGAAGTAAATAACCCAAATCACTGTAAACAGCTTTTTCACCCGGCTCACAGTAAAGTTTTTCTTTAAGTATCCATTCTATTATTTTTTTATTTCTCTTTGATAACGGATAATTTATGAGCTTTTTATAATATGGTTTATGAGCAGGTAGTCCTGATGAGTGTGAAAGAAGATGAAATATTTTTATTTTTTGTTTATCAAATGGACATACTGCACCAAGATAATGGGAAAGCGTATCTTCCAGACAAATCTTCTTTTCTTCAATAAGAGCCAGGATACAAAGAACTGTAACAATGGGTTTGGTTAGGGATGCCAGATCAAAAAAAGTAGTTTTGGCAGCCTTTTTTCCATAACTTCCGCAATCTGTATTTCCCCAGGAGTATATATCACGGAAAACTCCCTTTTGGGTTCTCATGGAAAAACCAATAGAACATGCTGTAAATACACCTTTTTTTATATATTTATTAATAAGTAAATCTAATTTTTTATAAATATCTTCGTAAGGGTCTCTTTCCATTTGAATAGTCTATTATTTTATTGAATTTTTCACCTTTTTTTACTAGATTAGGTGCTGTTGGTCATCGTCAGTATATCTTTGTTTTTTCGGTGAAAATATTACCACACACAAAGAAAGAAACATCTTAAAAATAACTTATTAACAACGTATCAAGAGACCTTTGTTCACAATCCTTTGATATGTTGTTAACACCATTGTTGATAAACGGCATTCAACAAAATCAGGACTTTTTAAAGAGTCTCATTGTTAAAATTTAAATTAATTAATACTTATAGTTACTTAACATATAAACATATTAAGTGTATTAATAGTAATAATAATAAAACATATATTAAGGAATCGTTTAAAGGAGTTCCTTCATGGCACTAAATTGTACTGTAAATAAAAATGATTTTCTTGAAGCTCTAAACAATCTTCAAAACATAACAAATAAAAAAGGAACAATGGTCATACTTTCCAATGTTCTTATAGAAAGCACAAATAATGGTCTTACTCTAACAGGAACAGATCTGGAAGTTGGTTTACAGCTCTTTGTACCAGCTGAAATAACTGGTGATGGGTCTCTTACCTTGCCTTCAAAAAAGGTATTTGAAATAGTCAGAGAATCCGGATCAGAATCAATTACTATTGAAGAGACAAAAAATAGCTGGGTTATTATTAAAGCCGGTTTAAGCACATACAATCTGGCAGGACTTTCAAATGAAGATTTTCCGGAATTTCCGGAATTTGATGAAAGTAGTTTTATATCTTTTGAAAGCCATATTTTTTTAGAACTCATTGAAAAAATTATATATTCGATAGCCAATGAACAGGAAAATATTTATTCTTTGACCTCTGTTCTTTTTGAAAAAGAAAAAAGAGACGATAGTTACTATTTCAAAATGATATCTTCAGATGGTCACCGTCTGTCCATTATGGAAAAAGGTGTCGCTGCAAATCTTGATGAAATGTATCTCAATGAGGTTACACTTATTCCTAAAAAAGGTGTTCAGGAATGGAAAAAATTCTGTGAAAACAGAGATTCCGTTGAAATTTCCTTTGAATCTAAACAACTTATTATCCGCGATGATCAG
This sequence comes from uncultured Desulfobulbaceae bacterium, assembly GCA_947311315.1. Lineage (GTDB taxonomy): Bacteria > Desulfobacterota > Desulfobulbia > Desulfobulbales > Desulfocapsaceae > Desulforhopalus_A. The sequence continues at coordinate 3,952 of CAMZKN010000171.1, forward strand.
GCTGTTATGGTTATCCGACTCAAGCATGGAGAATTCCCACAATATACTGCAATTGTTAATGCAGTAGAACTTACTAACTCTTTGAAAATAAGCAGGATTCCATTTTTAGAATCGTTGAAAAGAATAAATCTTTTCACCGAAGACATCTTTCATACCATTCAACTGAACATTGATCAGAATAAGATGATTCTTTCATCGCAAAATGCTGATCTTGGAAATGCAAAAGATGAACAGGATATAGAATATAATGGTGAATCTCTTAAACTTGGATTCAACTGCAGGTATTTTATCGAGACTCTTCAAGTTATGGATTGTGAAATTGTTGAGGCATATATAAACACAAACAACAGTCCATGTTTAATGAAATCAGAAGAAGATAAAGGGTTTATCAGTATAATAATGCCTATGCAATTGTAAATGTATCCTTTTTTAAAGATTTTTATAAAATACCTATCAATATAAAGCATTAAAGGAAAGCGAGTGACTGAAAAAAACGGAAATTACGGTGCTGAACAGATTCAAGTTCTTGATGGCCTGGAAGCAGTAAGAAAACGACCCTCCATGTATATAGGAAATACTGCTGAAGAAGGACTTCATCATCTCATATGGGAAATAGTTGACAACAGTATAGATGAAGCTCTTGCCGGGTATTGTAGCCGTATACGTGTAACTATTCATGAAGATGATTCCGTATCTGTAGAAGATGATGGTCGCGGGATACCTGTTGATAAACATCCAACTGAAAATATGACAGCTCTTGAGTTAGTTATGACGACGTTGCATGCAGGGGGTAAATTTGATCATTCGAGTTACAAAGTTTCCGGTGGACTACACGGTGTTGGTGTTTCCGTTGTAAATGCTCTTTCTACTACAGCATATGCTGAAATCCATAGAGATGGAAAAATATATAGACAGAAATATGAGTTTGGTTGTCAGGTTACCGAACTGGAAATAATTGGTGAAAGCGAAAAAACAGGAACGAAGATAAATTTCAAGGCAGATCCGGGAATATTTACTGAAACAACAGCATACAACTACGAAATTGTCAAAAACAGACTACGGGAATTAAGCTTTCTCAATAAAGGCTTGCGAATATATTTAAAGGATGAGCGCAGTGGTGCTGAGGATAAATTTCACGCTTCAGGAGGTATTGTTTCCTATGTGGAATATCTCAACAGAAAACGAACACCTGTCTTTGAAGAACCTATCTATATTACTGGAGAAAAAGATGACGTGGAAGTGGAAATATCTCTGCAACATTATGATGGATACTCTGAGAGATTATTTTCATTTGTTAATAATATTAATACCCGTGAAGGTGGTAGTCACGTAGCTGGATTCAGGTCTTCCCTTACCAAATGTATAAACAGGTATGCAAATGATGATATGATTCCAAAGAATATGCGGGAAAAAATGGGTGGTGATGATGTACGAGAAGGTCTCACCACCGTTATTTCTATCCGTGTACCTAACCCTCAGTTTGAGGGACAGACAAAAACCAAACTTGGCAACAGTGAAGTTAAGTCTATTGTAGAATCCATATGCACTGAAAAATTAACTCAGTTTCTTGAACAAAATCCAGGTGTTGCTAAAAAAATACTGTCTAAAGTTGTTGATGCAGCAAGAGCCAGAGAAGCTGCCAAAAGAGCACGTGATCTTTCACGGAAAAAAGGGTCAACAAGTCTGCTTATGGCAGGTAAACTTGCTGAGTGTCAAGAAAAAGATCCTGCCAAAAGAGAAATATTTATAGTGGAGGGTGATTCTGCTGGCGGTTCTGCCAAACAGGGAAGAGATAGATCAAATCAGGCTATCTTACCGCTCCGGGGTAAAATTCTTAATGTGGAAAAAGCACGATTTGACAGAATATTAGGCAGTGAAGAGATTAAACAACTTATAGGTGCCTTAGGGTGTGGTATTGGCAAGGATGAATTTGATATTGAAAAATTACGATATCATAAAATAATTATAATGACAGATGCCGATGTGGATGGAGCACATATACGTACATTATTGTTAACTTTTCTTTATAGACAGATGCTACCTCTTGTTGATGGAGGTTTTGTCTATATTGGTCAGCCACCTCTTTATAGACTGGGCAAAGGTAAAAAAGAAAAATATTTCCTCGAGGAAGGTGATCTTAACAGCTATCTTTTTAAGCAGGCCAGTGAATCCATTAAAATTGGTCTTATTGGCAAGGAAAGCATAGAAACTCAATTTTTTGTAGAATTACTTGAAAAATTATCTGTTTATAACAGAATTATTGCTTTTATGAACCGGATGAATATTTGGGAGGAGATGGTCTACTTCCTTCTTGAAAATTCAATACGTTCAGCAGATCAATTTACAGATGAGGAATTTTTGCAAAAATTAAAATCTCTTCTCCCTGAGGATAAATTAATTATTGGAAATATTAAACCCTGCAGGTGGCGTCAGGACTGTTATGAATTCGATGTAGCCATACGTGGAAAAGTTCAAATAATGATGACTGTTGGACCACATATTCCACTTATAAACGAATATAGAACTGCATTGAATCTTTTTCCAACAATTCAACCTTATCTCACATCAGGCTTTACTGTTGTTATTACAAATAAAAGCGGTCAGGAAAAAGAAAATGAAATATCTGATTGGAAGGAAATGCTGAAACTGGTGAAAGATCAATCTTTTAAAGGAAGTCATCTTCAACGTTATAAAGGTTTAGGTGAAATGAATCCTGAACAGTTGTGGGATACAACAATGAATCCTGAAAACAGAACGCTGATGCAGGTTACTGTAGATGATGTGGAACAGGCAGATGATATGTTTACAACCCTTATGGGTGACAAAGTTGAACCAAGAAGGGAATTTATACAAAATCACGCCTTGGAAGTAACTGATCTCGATATTTAGTGCCTTACTCCGTAGAACCGGAAAACAATAAAAATGAGCGAGGTATCTAAACACAAAATTAATAGATACCCACAAGGCACTTACTTGCAGCTTGTCTGCGTTAGTACCTTTTAAATAAATTCCATTAATCTTTTATTTATTTTCAAATTATGAGCACAAATACGGATAACAGCAAAGAGCAGTTTCCCAAAATTTCTATAGAAAAAGAACTTAAGAAATCGTATCTGGAATATGCAATGAGTGTCATTGTCGGGCGTGCATTACCCGATGTTCGTGATGGATTAAAACCTGTTCATCGGCGCGCTATATATGCAATGAGAGAGCTAGGAGTCTTTCATAATAGACCTTATGTGAAGTCAGCAAGAATTGTAGGTGATGTTATCGGTAAATATCATCCCCACGGAGATACTGCAGCATACGATACAATTGTTCGCATGGCTCAAGATTTTTCAATGCGTTATCCCCTGGTTGATGGACAGGGCAACTTTGGTTCCCTTGATGGTGATTCACCCGCTGCAATGCGATATACCGAAGCAAGGATGACTAAAATTGACAGGGATATTGTAAATGACCTTGAAAAAGATACCGTTGACTGGGTACCTAATTACGATAACTCACTGAATGAACCGTCGGTAATGCCCAGTAAAGTTCCAACTTTATTAATAAATGGTTCGTCTGGAATAGCAGTTGGTATGGCTACCAATATTCCGCCCCACAATTTAACAGAAGTACTCAATGCACTGGAAGCAATAATTGAAGATCCGAACATAACAGTGCATGAAATTATGGGTTTTATTACCGGTCCTGATTTTCCAACAGGTGGACAGATTTGTGGAAAAGCAGGAATACGTGAGGCTTATGAAACTGGTAAGGGTATTGTTATAATGCGCGCCCTTACCCATATGGAGAAGATAAAAGGTGGAAAACGAGAAGCTATTGTAATTACTGAAATACCTTATCAATTAAATAAAGCTTCTCTAGTTGAAAAAATTGCTCAACTTGTAAAAGATAAAAAGATTACATCTATTTCCGAAGTTAGAGACGAGTCAGATAGACATGGATTAAGAGTAGTAATTGAACTCAAAAAAGATGAAATACCAGAAATTGTAACTAATCAACTTTTTACCATGACCCAGATGCAAAAGTCATTTGGGATTATATTTTTGGCTATTGTTAATAATAGACCAGAAATTCTTAATATAAAACAAATACTTGAACATTTTATTCTCCATAGAAAAGTTGTTGTCTATAGAAGAACCGCATTTGAATTACGTAAAGCTGAAGAAAAGGCACATATACTTGAAGGTCTCAATATTGCGATAAACAATCTTGATGATGTTGTAGCTCTTATTAGAGCTTCAAAAAATCCGGCTGAGGCAAAGGATGAACTTCAGAAAAGATTTAAACTAAGTGATATTCAAGCTCAGACTATTCTTGATATGCGTCTGCAGAGATTGACTGGTCTTGAAAGAGATAAAATTGCAAGCGAATATAAAGAAATAATATTGGTAATTAAAGATCTTAAAGAGATTCTAGCTGATGAAAATCTCATAATGAAAATTATAAAAGATGAATTTTATGAGCTTAAAGAAAAATATGGGGATGATAGAAGAACTGAGATTATTGATGCTTTAGATGAGATACTACCTGAAGATCTTATAACTCCTGAAGATATGGCCGTAACAGTTACTCACTCGGGGTATATTAAAAGAAACCCGGTTTCCCTCTATAGATCTCAGCATAGAGGAGGAAAAGGAGTAACAGCAGTTAAGAATATAGAAGAAGATTTTGTTTCATCTATTTATGTTGCTTCTACCCTTGATACTTTCTTATTTTTTACCAATCACGGAAAAGTATTCTGGAGAAAAGTATATCAACTTCCACTAGCCGGGAGAACTGCTCGTGGTAAAGCTATTGTTAACTTGCTCAATCTAGCAGAAGACGAAAAAATTGCCGCCATATTACCAATAAGTTCTTTTGATGATGATACAAATTCAAAAACCATTTTAATGGTTACTAAGTTTGGTCGAATTAAGAAAACAAGTCTTCAAGAATTTAAAAGGCCATTACGTAAGGGTAAAAGAGCGCTGACAATAAATGAGGGTGATGAGATAATAGGTGCTCATGTACTCAATGGCGATGACACAATACTACTTGTGACTAACAAAGGAATGAGTATTCATTTCCTCGAAAAAGATATTAGAACCATGGGTCGTAGTGCTGCCGGAGTTCGTGGCATACGACTTGGTAAAAATGATGAAGTTGTAAGTGCAATAGTTGTTGATTCTGAAAATTCAATTTTCATAATTACAGAAAACGGTTTTGGAAAACGGAGCCCAGTTGAAGAATATAGAATTCAGAAGCGTGGTGGTAAAGGCGTCAAAGGTATTAAAGAGAGTATAAGAAACGGTAGTATAATTGCTGCAAAACAGGTCGATGAGGAAGAAGAAGTTATACTTGTTGCTGATTCAGGAAAAATGATAAGAATGGATTTGAGTGCTATTAGAGTTATTGGAAGAAGTACTCAAGGTGTAAAGCTGATTAACCTGGAAGAGGGAGAAAAAGTTGTTGGTATGGATAGTGTAGCAAAAGAAGTTGGAGAAGACATTGACTCTGAGTTATCAGAAAATGTACCTGATTCAGAAAATGAATAAATCCTTATTATTTGGAAAAAAGTGGTGAATAACTCCTTTAAAATAGGTGTAATAGGGGCTGGATCCTGGGGAACAGCTATTGCAATATTACTTGCAAATAATGGGCATAAAGTTCATTTATGGGTAAGAAACAGTGACCAACTAAAAAGGTTGGAGTCTGAGAGGGAAAACAAAAAATATTTACCGGGAATCCCTTTTCCTTTAAATTTATCGGTTCACTCCGAACTGGAAAAATGCATTAATAATTCCAACACGGTTGTGATGGTTATTCCTTCACATGGCTTTAGGGAGGTTTTTTTACAATGTCTACCTTTAATGAGTCCCGGTTTAAATATCGTTTCTGCGGTTAAAGGCATTGAAAACAAGACCTTAAAAACCATGACCCAGGTTATGGATGAAGTTATCATCGAGCAAAAGAGTGAAAAAAAGAGTCTGAATGTTGGTGTATTATCTGGTCCTTCTTTTGCAAAAGAAGTTGCTCGAAATGTTCCAACAGCAGTTACAATCGGTTTTATTAAAAATGTAAAAGCGAAAGAAATCCAACAAATTTTCGCCTCAAAAACATTCCGGGTTTATACAAGTACTGATGTAATTGGTCTTGAAATAAGTGCAGCATTAAAAAATATAATTGCTATAGCAACCGGTGTCTGTGATGGGCTTGGATACGGCTTAAATACACAAGCAGCATTGATAACCAGGGGGCTCACCGAAATCATGAGACTAGGCATAGCTCTACGTGCTAAAAAAGAGACATTTTCCGGCCTCAGTGGATTAGGAGACCTTATTTTAACATGCACTGGTGATCTGAGTAGAAATAGAACTGTTGGAATAAAGCTTGGTGAAGGCAAAACTCTTGTTCAGGTGAAACAAGAGATGCGCATGGTGGCTGAAGGTATAAAAACTACTCAGTCAGTATTTGATCTTTCAAGAAACCTTAACGTTGAAATGCCAATACTTGAGCAGGTTTATAATATTCTCTATAAAGAAAAAGATTGTGCTCAGGCGGTAAAAGACCTGCTTGAGAGACAAATGAGAGAAGAGTAGTTTAGCCTACACCTCAGGCCTATACAGCATTACTTGCAGTGTACTGAATAACTAAGACCAATCATTGTTTTTAAATTCATCGTGATCAGGATGTGGTGGTCTTTCTTCTAAAATCCGTTGAGCAAGCCACTTTTTTATCATTGGTAACTCATTTTTAACTTCGTTTAGAGCTTTTCCCCTATGACTGATTTTATTCTTTTCTTCCATAGAGAGTTGAGCAAAGGTTTTGCCTAATTCTTCAAAGAAAAAAATTGGATCATAACCAAAGCCATTATCCCCTTTTCTTTCATCAATAATAATACCATTGCAACGTCCCTCATATGTCAAGGCAGGACCGGATGGAACTGCTATGGAAAGAACACATTCAAAATGTGCTGACCGATTATCAACGTTTTTTAACTCTTCAAGAAGTTTGGTGCAATTATCGTCATCAGTAGCGTTTTCACCAGAATATCTCGCAGAATATACACCAGGTGCACCATCTAATGCATCAACTACTAACCCGGAGTCATCTGCAATAGCGGGTAAACCTAATACTTTTGCTGTATGAATGGCTTTTTTGTACGCGTTTTCATCAAAAGTGACACCATCTTCAATAGCAGGTGGTAGTGGTCCAAAATCACTCAAGGATTTTATTTCGATATCGAGATCTTTAAATATTTCTTTAAATTCTCTCAACTTATTTTTGTTTGTAGTAGCAATAACCAGGATAGAAAGCATGATAAATAGCCTGTTGTAGATATTTAATTATTAGAAACTCTCATAGACTTGTCGTATCTTTCTTGCTCACTATAGATACAACCACAGTATGGTTGTCTGTACATATCAAGTTTTCTTGATTTATCAATACCTATTTGCCACCCCTCTCGATAATCTTCATAAATAAAAACAAGACCTGACTCTTTTGATAATTTTTCGCAGTATTGCCTGAGCTTGGTATGGTTTTGGTACTTGCTATACAAAAGAGTAGTAGTAAATGCTTCAAACCCATTGTTTTTCGCAGTAGTCACCGTCTCAGAGAGTCTCATGGCATAGCATAACGTACAACGTTCCTCTTCATGAAAGACGACTTTTCTGAGAAAATCCTTTAAACCATAATTTTCATGGAAAATCGAATAAATATTCTTTTTTTCCGTATACTCTTTTAAGCTATTGAGGCGACGTTGAAATTCTTTATAGGGGTGAATATTAGGGTTATAAAAATATGTTGTAACATTGTGTTCTGCCTTTTGCAGCCTGCTTAAAGGGTAAATTGAGCAAGGACCACAGCAGGTATGTAATAAAACATTCATATTTTATAGTTTTTGGGGTTAATATTATATTGATGGATTTTATAATTGATGATACGAAGGCTTGTGTCAAGATCTTTTGCCGTTTTTGTTTGATTCCCATTATTTCTTTTAAGTCCTTCAATAATCAGTTCTTTTTCAAAATTTTCAACAGCAACAGAGAGAGAATATGGGTTTTCAGCTTGTGATGATTGTGCAGTTTGAAGCGTCGGAGGTAAATGAATACCTTTAATACTTTTTGAGTCACAAATAATCACAGCACGTTCAATACAATTTTGCAACTCTCGTACATTTCCTGGCCAGTGGTACTGTATAAGCATATCTATTGCAGAGGTTGAAATACGTTCAATCTGTTTGTTGTTTTCTTTAGTGTATTTATGAAGAAAAAATTCTGCAATGAGTAAAATATCTGTTCTACGTTTTCTAAGGGGCGGGATATATACAGGAAAAACATTTAATCTATAATAGAGATCTTCCCTAAAATGATTTTCAGAAACAGCTTTTTCAAGATCCCTATTAGTTGCAGCAACTAATCTTACATCGCATTTCAAAAATTGAGTTGACCCTAAGCGCTGAAATGTCCTCTCTTGTACGACATTAAGAAGTTTCACCTGAACAGAATTACTTATTTCGCCTATTTCGTCGAGAAAAAGAGTACCGCCCTCAGCCTGCTCAAAACGACCAAATTTTCGTTCAGTTGCGCCTGTAAAGGCCCCCTTTTCATGGCCGAAAAGTTCACTTTCCAGTAGGGTTTCCGGTAATGCTGAACAATTTACAACTACAAAGGGCTTATCTTTTCTTTTGCCATTATAGTGGAGGGCTTTGGCTACAAGTGTCTTACCTGTTCCAGACTCACCTCGTAAAAGCACGGTTGCATTTGAATCGACAACACGGTGTATCATTTCAAAAACGTCCTGCATCCTACTAGAGTTGCCTATTATGTCATTGATTTTGTTTTTTTCTGAAAGCTGTCTTTTTAATTTAAGATTTTCAGAATAGAGCTCATCTGTTTCACGATTAACTTTTTGGACACGGATAACCGTTTGAGCTATTAGCCCTGACAAAACAGTGAGGTACTGTAGATCTGTATTTGCCTGTTGACCTATTCCATTTTTATAAAAACGATCAATACTGAGTGCACCTATTATATTTTGGCCGTCTTTTACAGGCACACATAAAAACGATTTTTTCTGTTCCTGTACATTACTTCTTGCCTTGGTTCTGTTTAAAAAGAGTGGTTCTTCAGATATTTGTGGAACAATTATAGGCTCGCCAGTTGATACTACTCTGCCAGTAATTCCTTCGCCTATTACATACTTGCCACGCTTTCTGTTTTCCGCTGTAAGACCATGCGCCACCTCAATTTCGAGTTTACCTGTAATTGGGTTAACTATGGTAACTGTACCATTCTCCATTCCCTTCATTTCAGAGAGTATCTCCATGATATTCTTAAGGCAATCTCTTAATTCACCAGAAGACGCCAGTTTTTTAGTAATTTCATAGAGAGCACTTAAATCTTCAAGTTGCCTGGATATGTCTGTGTTAGAAACCATTGCAAAATATATAAGGATGGTATATTAAAAAAAAGGTAGCTATTTAGAGCACCTCACCTTCGTCCATTCTGGTCTTCTCGAGTAATACAAATACGCTTCGAAGTCCCGAATAAACGAATATAAAGCACTCTGAACAGTTACAAAAAAGATACAGTTTTGGTAACTGTAACAAAACTCATTAAATTAATCGATTGTTTATTACAAAAATGTAGTATATATAAAAAACTAAGAAAACTTAGGCTCATTTTATTGACAGAAAACAAGGCAAGTGGTAGAAAGGTCTCTTCGGAGGAATGGCCGAGTGGTTTAAGGCGGCGGTCTTGAAAACCGTTGTACGAAAGTACCGTGGGTTCGAATCCTACTTCCTCCGCCAGAATTGAAAAGTGTGTGGAGAGGTGACCGAGAGGCCGATGGTGCTCGCCTGCTAAGCGAGTGTGGGGGTTAGACTCCACCGAGGGTTCGAATCCCTCCCTCTCCGCCATGAAGTGTTATACTATAGCTAGCACTCAATATCCCCAAAGAAGATCTCTTTTTACCCATCCCGTCAGTCCAGTTTCATGCTGAACTTTAACCCAACCAGACTTTGTAAAAAGTGAGTCAAAGATTACACCATAATACGCTTCCCCTACTCTCTTATAGTTAGTTCCCGGACCAGATCTAATATTGATTTTGCCCCTGCTTGAAACCTTTACAACCATTTGAGGTTTTTTTATTAAAAGTGATTTGTGGATCCAGCCAAAATCCTTTTCAAAATCCTTAACTTTTACCCAATCACCCTTCTTTGTAATAACCATGACAGGGAAACCTTTTCCATATTCATAAACGACAGGGAAACTTTTGCCCGGGCCACTTCTCATATTCACCTTCTCCCCTTTTACGGAAAGCATTTCGCTGTGTACTGTTGCAATAGGTAGAACGAACGTGAAAAGGATTAGAGATAGAACTAAATAAGAATGCTTTAATGTCATAAGTTTCTCACTTTGTGCGTCATAAGATGGTTAATTAAAAGGTCTGATATAAAGATAAAATTTTGTGAAGTTCACAAAAATAACATGAATAAACGTTATATATCAATGACATAAGTACTATAATTAAATAGCATTATATGATTCACTCTTTGAGTAATATTTCAATAACCCTTTCAAGATCATCAAAAGAGTAATAATCAATTTCAATTTTTCCTCTATTGCCATTTTGGGAAATCGCAACCTTAGAATGTAACTTATTGGTAAGCTGGTTAACGAGTGAATTCTTATAGGATAATGGAATTTCGTTGTCGACAGTCTTTTTGTTTTTAGAAAGTGGTGTTGTAGAAAGTGATAACTTTTTAATAATTTTTTCGGTTTGCCTAACAGATAAACTATTTTTAATTATAGAATCACGAACTTCTTTCAACTTAAGAGGATCATCATTTAAGCGAATAAGGGCTCTGCCGTGGCCTTCAGACAGAACTCCTGTTGAAACATCATCCTGTATTGATGATGGAAGTTTTAATAGCCTTAGCATGTTGGTTACTGTACTGCGTTTTTTCCCTACTCTTTTAGCAGTCTCTTCTTGTGTGTAGCCAAACTTTTCTATCAATTTTCTGTATGCTTCTGCTTCTTCAATAGGGTTAAGATCTGTTCGTTGAATGTTTTCAATTAGTGCAAGTTCAAGCAAGGAGTCTTCATCTTTAATGTCCATCATAACAACAGGAACCGTTGATAGACCGGCAAGTTTGGATGCACGTAGTCTGCGCTCCCCTGCAATTAGTTCGAAATTACCATCAGAAGTAGAGTGAACAATAAGGGGTTGGATGATGCCGTTTTGTCTTATAGAATCGCAGAGTTCTTCAAGATCGGATTCTTTAAAGTTTGTTCTAGGTTGATATTGATTTGGTTTAATACGGCCAATATCACAATCAAAATATTTATTTTCATCCTCATTGAAAAGAAGACTAACACCTTGGCCGAGACCTGTTTTTTTTACCATTATTTTGCCTTTTGATTTTTGAGGAACTCAAGTGCGAGTTTTCTATATGCTACTGCTCCGGTCGAGTTTTTATCGTAATCTATTATATTCTGTCCATGGCTAGGACATTCACTTAAACGGACATTTCTTGGTATGGCCGTTTTTAAAAGCTGATTGCCAAAATGCTGTTTTATTTCATGAGCAACCTGGTGAGTGAGCTTATTTCTTTTGTCAAACATTGTAAGAACAAGCCCTTCAATGAAAAGCAAGTCGTTAAATGACCTTTTTACTGAGCGTATTGTATTAACCAGTTGCGCTAATCCTTCGAGTGCAAAATATTCACATTGCATTGGGATCAAAACTGAATGAGATGCTGTAAGGGCATTAATCGTGAGTAAACCTAAAGATGGGGGGCAGTCAATAATGATATAATCGTAATTAGGAGTAACTTGTGTTAGAATATTTTTTAGACGAAACTCTCTGTTATCTAAGGAAATAATTTCAATTTCTGACGCAACAAGGTCAATGTTGGCAGGAATAATATCCAGATTCTTAACACTTGTTCTAATTACTATTTCATTGGTTTCAAAAGCGCCCGTATAGGCATGGTAAAGATGCCTGGCGAATTTCGTCCTGTTAACACCAACACCACTTGACGCGTTGCCCTGTGGATCGGAGTCAACAAGTAGGACCCGCTTTTTTTTCTTAGCCAGGGCGGCTGAAAGATTAATAGAAGTAGTGGTTTTACCAACACCACCTTTCTGGTTGGCAACAGCAAGTATTTTGTGATTATTCTTCATATACCCTCGTGTGTTGATTTATTAAATTATGATTTACACTGAAACACTAAAAATATCTCTAAAAAAACTAATTTTCAGGTTAAATGAACAAGAAGATACGTATAATTAAAAATTATTGGTTATTGATTTGCAAATCAATTAGCATTGTGATCTAGTTTGTTTGTTGTAGATGTTTCACGTGAAACACTTAAGAGGGAAAATCCAATGGAATCTGATTTTTTAGTTGTTGGTAGTGGTATAGCGGGTTTGTCTTTTTCAATAAAGGCTGCAGGTTTGGGTACAGTAAATCTCATTACAAAAAAAAAGGAAGTCGATACAGCAACGAATTTGGCTCAAGGTGGTATAGCTGCCGTAGTAAGTGGGAGTGACAGCTTTGATGAACATATAAACGACACTCTGTCTTCAGGGGCTGGGTTGTGTGATGAAGAAGTCGTCCGAATGGTGGTAGAAAATGGGCCAGAAAGACTAAAAGAGTTGGTAGCCTTGGGTGTAGATTTTGTAAAAAATAAAAAAGGTCTATTGAGTTTAGGAAGAGAAGGGGGGCACTCGCAACGTAGAGTTGCGCACGCTTACGATTTAACAGGTAGAGAAATTGAAAGGGCACTCGTAAGTGAATTAGAAAAAAACAAATCAGTGAATCTATATGAAGATCATATGTGTGTTGATTTAATACTGGATGAAGATAGTGATAAGAGTCGAGGTGATCGAGATTGCGTTGGCGCTTATGTCTTAAATAACCAAGGACTTATCGAGGAGTTTAGGGCGAAGGTTGTTGTGCTTTGCACAGGTGGAGCAGGTAAAGTTTACCTGTATACGAGTAACCCAGATATAGCCACAGGAGATGGTATTGCAATTGCTTATCGCGCTGGAGCATTAGTTGACAAAATGGAATTTGTTCAATTTCATCCAACATGCCTCTACCATCACATGGCAAAAAACTTCTTAATTTCAGAAGCTGTTCGTGGTGAAGGTGCCTTATTGTTGAATAAACAGAATGAACGCTTTATGGAAAAATATGAAAAAGAAGAGATGGAACTCGCCACAAGAGATAAGGTTGCGCGGGCCATTGACAAAGAAATGAAAAAAACTGGGGCTGATTGTGTGTACCTCGATATTACACATAAAAAAAGAGAGTTTCTGGAAAAAAGATTCCCTACGATTTATGAAAGATGTAAATCGCTAGGTCTAGATATTGCGAAAAAACCTATACCGGTTGTACCGGCAGCTCACTATTTATGTGGGGGTGTAGTGACGGATATCAATGGACGAACTACTGTAAAAAATCTTTTGGCTCTCGGCGAAACTGCATGTACAGGATTGCATGGTGGAAATCGTCTGGCAAGTAATTCTTTACTTGAAGCAGTTGTTTTCGCCGATAAAGCTTTCTGTTATTGCCAAAAAAACTGGAAAAATCTTAAAGAAAAAAAATCGATTAAAGTAAGAATGGATAAGATCCCTCAAAAAAGTAAAATTGATGAAGAAATCTTAATTAATCATAACTGGGATATTATACGACGAGTTATGTGGAATTATGTCGGTATTGTAAGGAAAGAATCTCGATTACTGTTGGCAAAACAGAGGATAGCTGAAGTACAAAAAGAAATAGAAATAATTTTCAGAACATACAAGGTGACATACAACATGTTAGAATTGAGGAATATATCATTGGTAGCGTCATTGATAATTGAAGCTTCATTAAAGAGAAAAAAATCGGTAGGGCTCCATTGTCTCCTTGATTAGCTAAGTAAAAGGTTATAATCCAAGTACCTTGAGTGCGGAGGAAATTAGACTTTTTACGAAACACAAATACTAAATGCCGAACATTAAAAGACGAAATATTGAACATCGAACAATTAATGTTGAACAGCTAGGGGGAAAAGAATCCCGGTTCCGGTAATTTTTATTCTGTACGCGATTCTCTTTTAAAACATCAGACGAAATGGCATTAAGGTCATGAACTTAAGCGCTTGTTTTTTTTATGTGTAATTTCAATATGTTGTCGAGGTGGTGCGTAACTTCTCCAAAAGTGTTGGTAAAATAAAGCGTGCGTTCGAACCCCTGCCCTTGTATGATGGGAAGCATGAAAAGCACATTCGATCAACTCACCAAAAACATTCCCAAAGAAGACAAAGAAAAT
>CAMZKN010000172.1 GCA_947311315.1 uncultured Desulfobulbaceae bacterium
GATTCTGACAAAATCCGTTTTTCTTAGAGAAATTTTCGTTTTTAAAATATTATTTCACATAGATGGGAGGCTTATATGAAATATCCAGGTCTTGCTGTTGTTAAGAACTGTAAATGTTGTAATCCCCGCAAGAATGATTGTAGTAATCAGCAGAATTGTAATGAAAACTGTTTTTGGGCCAGGCAGGAAATTTTTGATTTTTGCTGGTAGTGGTAGCCATGCCGGGTGTGGTGATTTGAAAAAGAGCGCTTTGCCCATCCTGTTGCAGGCAACGATACAGTCTCCACAGTTACTGCATTCAAGTTCTAGTTGATTGTGCAGAGATTTGGGCTGGAGTCCAAGAGAACAGGCAGATTCACACCTATCGAACCCCGGTTTGCATATGCAATTTTCTTTTATGAAGTCCACCTTGAGCCGATTACGGTTGAGAGTCCTGGTCAGGATAAGAAGAATGGACTGTGGGCAGATGTAGCGGCACCATAACCGTTCTCCTGAAACGAATTCGATGAACAATATTCCTAAGAGAAAGAGAAAACAGAGTGAAATGAAATCCTGACCGAAATAATACTGAAAAAATCGGGCATACCAGGCGGGCAGTGACAGTTGATTGAGAACAGGAGTTGTTGAAAACACGAAGAAACCACCGAATCCAAGAGTAAAAACAGTCATTTTAAATGGAAAACCCTTATGAACCCCAGAGGTTTTTTTTTGCCTTTCCGGCATGAGTTTTATTTTCAGGATTTGGGTTAATTCAGAGAAAAGGCCGAATGGACAGAGCCAGGAACAGAAAACAGTGCCGAGGAACCACGCGAGTATCAGGGGCAGGAGTGTACCGATAATGTTATTGAGAGTAAGATACAGATTTTTAACGGAAAGTTGTAAAATAGCCAATGGGTCATTAAAAGGGATGCCAAACATGTGAAAGGATAAAAAATTACCATAAACATAGCTGTATCGCGATCGATTGAGCATTGGGATAACGATAAAGGCGATGGCAATAAAGACCTGGAAGGCTCTCCGGTAGGTTCTCAATGTCGGCTTTTTCATTGCGCCCCACCCTTGTCTTTTGGGCGGTTTTTTTGAAAGCGGGTGGGAGTGATAACAATAGCATCGGCAGGGCAAACATGTTCGCAGAGGCCACACCCTGCACAATCTTTGGTTATTACGGGATATTCTCCCTGCTCAAGGCGCATTGCCTGCCATTTGATAGGGCAACGCTCATAACATGATCGACAGAGAAGATGGTTGATCCAGGTGAAACATTTCTTTCGGTCGAGTTCGGCAAAACCCATCCGTACTTCTTCGATTGGAACATCATGCAGGGCATCGGATGGACAAATTTCGCTGCAGCGCATACAGAGGTGGCAGGGTGCTTCTTTGGGATTGATCTCCGGGGTTCCTGCGACAAAAAAATTAAATCCCCGGCGCATTTTAATACAGTCAAATATGCATACCTGTGCGCATTGCCCACATTGCAGACAGCGGGATAGAAATTCCTTTTCACTCCGCGCGCCAGGTGGTCTGAGAAAGAGATTTTCTTTAAGCATGGGCTTGTGTGTATATGCTCAATAGTGAGGAAAAAAAGGGCGCAACACCATTGGCGTTGCGCCTGTAAAAGGTTATGTAATATTTATACCAGGCTCTTTTTTCATCAGTTTGCGTAAACTGATATTGGTCTCAAGATTACCATCTTCGTCCATTTCATCTTCTATGGTCAGATATGTTGTATAGACAGTTAAAACACCATCCAGCTGTTTTACACGGTTTACCGTTTTTTCGATGTTCTCGGAAGAAGTTTCAGCCACAACAACAACGTATTGATCCTGATGAATGCCGTAGGTAGTCATCTCGGTCATCTTCTGTATCTGAGCTTCCACCTGGGAGGCATCTTTCTTGATAACGTGGGCCAGAAATCCCATAATAGCCATATATTACACCTTGGCGATCCGCACAGCGCAGATCTTGTATTCAGGTTGTTTTGAGCCTTTGTCAAAGGCATTCAAGGTCAGTTTATTGATCATAAGATTCTTATCGTACCAGGGCACAAATACCAGTCCCGGTCTACAGACATCACTGACTTTGGCCTGGAAAACCATCTTATCCCGTCTGGTCACCAATTCAACGTTATCACCATTTTTAATGCCGAGTTGTCTGGCATCGTCAACATTTACCTCAACATAGGCCTTTGGGAAAGAACGGCGAAGTTCAGGAACCTTCATGGTCATTGTGCCGGTATGCCAGTGATCAATGACTCGGCCCGTGGTTAAGACCATTGGATATTCCTGATCGGGCTCTTCTGCAGCCGGGGCATAGGGACGCATCCAGAGGCGGGCTTTGTTATCCTTTGTTCCATAGAACTTGTACTTATTTTTGTAATCTTTTGGAATATTGGGATCTTCTCCGCGTACATAACGTCGTTTGGTGCCCGGGTGATCTTCTGTTGGACACGGCCAGCGGATTCCAGATTCTTTTTCGAGGCGGGCTCGGGTTATACCCATGAAATTATATGGGGTGAGTGAGCTGACTTCCCGCCATTCATTCCAGATATCGTCCACGTTTTCAAAGGGAATAACTTTGGGATCGATACCCATTCTTCTACCAAAATCGAGTAGAATATCCACATCTGACCGACATTCTCCCATGGGTTCCACCGATTGCATAAGCAGAGAATATCGACGTTCTGTACATCCATATACACCACGTTTCTCACACCAGAAGGCAGGTGGCAGCAACACATCGCAATATTTTACAGTTTCAGCATCCATAAAAGGTTCAGAGAGCACCATGAAATTATCTTTTCGCTCCATACCTTCAGTATACATATTGACATTGGGCAGCGAATGAGCAGGATTCGTGCAGAGGACAAACATTGCTTTGACCTTGCCTTCTGAAAAAGCATTCCATAGTGCAATGGTGTGGAGGCCTGGTTTTGGAGCAATGGTACCAGGTTCCAATCCCCACTGTTTCTCGAGTTGGGCCCTGTGTTCCGGTTTTTTAATAAGGCGTCCTGCAGGCAGGAGATGGCAAAGACCGCCTGTGTCACGAACACCACCACAGGCATTCGGCTGGCCGGTAAGTGAGAAGTTGGTTGCACCGGGTTTACCAAGTTGTCCGGTGAGGAGGTGCAGGTTTGTTACCAGATTGTTGGCCCAGACCCCGCGAATACGCTGGTTCAGACCCATAGTCCAGAGCGACATTGTTCCTGATGATTCGGAAAATAATATTGCAATCTTACGGATCTGATCCGCCGGAACGCCGGATAATTTTTCTACTTTTTCAGGGGTGTAGTCTTCGAGAAATGTTACATATGCGTCAAAATCAACCTTCTTTTTATCGTTGGTCATAAAGTTGACGTATTTATTGTAAAACCTGGGGTTATCGAGTTCTTCCTGAATAATGACATAGGCCATTGCGTTAAGTATTGCCAGGTCTGTACCGGGAACAAAGGAAACATGTTCGTCTGCAATACGGGCGGTATTGGTTCTCCGCGGATCGACAACAATGATCTTTACATTGGGATCTGCCTGTTTCCGTGCAGCCACCCTTTTGAAGAGGATGGGGTGACATTCGGACATATTTGAACCGATAATAAAAAAGCAGGTAGCAGCATCAATATCATCATAACAGCCACATGGTTCATCCTTGCCAAAACTGGTGACATAGCCGCCGACTGCTGACGCCATACAGAGGCGGGGATTACCTTCAACATTATTTGAGCCAAAACCTGCCTTCCACATCTTGCTGGCCAGATATGTTTCTTCTGTGAGCGCCTGACCCGAGCCATAATAGGCGATAGAGGTCGGGCCATGATCTTTAAGAGCAGTTTTGAACTTGGAGACTACCAGATCCATGGCTTCATCCCAGGAAGCCACCTGAAGTTGGCCGTTTTTCCTGATATAGGGCTTTGTGACCCGTTCTTTCGCATAGACGATGGGGGGCATCAATGCGCCTTTCAGGCAGAGGAATCCCTGATTGTGATTATTGGGATCGCCCTTTACGGTGACGACCTTCCCTCGTTTAACTCCAACCATAACACCACAACCGGTACCGCAGAAACGGCAGACCGATTTTACCCATTTGTCCGGTTCGGCGGCTTCCGCTGCCATGGCATCTTTAAGCATTGGCAATGATCCATTCAGCGCCATTATAGCAGATGATGCTGCGGCACATTTGAGCATTTCACGTCGAGTCAGTTTCATTGAATCCCCCTTCTATTTATTTAACCTTGCTGGCTGATTTTTTATATGCATCGTGGTGTAGAGAATTCTGGTGGAACGGATGACATGTATAACAATCGAGTTCAAGGCCGTACTTTTGTTGCATCCGCTGCATCGCCGGGTCATGGCATTTTTGGCAGACTGCTTTTGGTGATGGCACGACAGCCCAGGGAACCGACCCTTTACCGTCGGGTTGACCATGACAGACAAAACACTTCATCAGCTGGACACCATGTTTCGATTGATACCAGTCTTCGGCAATTTTGGGAGTGGCCTTCTTGTGACATTCATAGCAGTCTGCTGCCGAATCCGGAGCAACGAGGTGTTTTAACGGAGTGGCTGTGGATACTGTGCTCCAGAGCATTACCGTTACAAGAAGAGTGGAAAGAGAGACTATTTTTGTAAGTATAGTGTGGTCTGCGGGTGATTGTGGTTTCATTATTTCAGTCCCTCCTTTCCGGCAAGTTTTTCGGCAAATTCAGCATTGTATCGCTGTTCCCGATCAAAGGGTGGCAAGTGGGCTATATTGAGATGACAACCTGCACAGGTTCTTCGTGTTTCCCCATTTTTTCCGAGAAATGCATCGTGGCACAGCTGGCCGATTTCAGAGAGAGTTTCTCCTTTTGTGTTCTTATACAGATCCGTGTGACAAACCTGGCATTTTTTTGCCTGCATACTATCCCGGGCTGTCACTTGCATTTTCCTTCGATCAAAAGCGCCTGGAGGGAATATTTTTTTGTCGTAATATTCGTCTCTTGCGTAGTAACTGGTCAATGGACTGTAATGAAAATGATGGCATTGTTCACAGCTGATCTCTTTTTTATCCTTGTCAAAGGCGTGAACGGAGCTTTTCAATTCATGCTGATACATTTTTACATCATGACAGCGATTGCATTCTTCAGCAACAGGTCGAGTACTGGTAGCAGTTGTTTGTTTAGTGCTATCCACGCTTTGTGATGCCATGGCCACCATACCGGAGCAGGTCACAAAAAAAGCAACCGTTAGAAACCGTAAAAATTGAACGTTTGTGCGAAGACCAAGTACTTTCATACTCCCTCCTTATTTGTTTAGCTTAGACCCTTTTCATACTTAATTATCACGATTTTACAGGGTACTAGTCTGTTCGTGATACCAATTGGTAACAGAGGAACTGTCGTTATTGTAACCTTATGGTAACGGTTGATTCGTTTTGAGTCTTCGCTTTTCATATATGCGTCTGTTCAACCAGGGCTATCTATTTTGTAACTACCTTCCAGTGTTGAGATAGGCCAGACTTACTCCCATTACGGAGTTGTGTTTTTCAATTGTATTGATGATAGTTTTCATCGAAACTGAATCTTTGCTGCTAATCGTTGCGATAATATTACCCTTTTCATCACTGCCATAAACAGAGATCTCATGATATCTGCTGAGGATAATTTCTATATCCTTTCGTTCATCAGGATGAACTTTTATCACGACTCCGCCAATAACCATTCTTGTTCCACGACGCAAAATGTATATATATATATTAATGTGACTGCTCAGGTTTTCGACCTAGATTCACGCGTTGTTATTTGGTCGATGACAATTATTATTCGCAAAAATCATTCCAAATTATCATTGTTTTTTTCTGGTGTGTTCTCATGGTTGGATAAATAAAGAAAGCCCAATGGGCATATCCACAATGTGTCATTTTTTATGACAATATGGTACTAACACTTCATAAAGAGGGAGGTACTTGTTTTCTTCATAGGCACTATGGAGTAAGACTTTAACAAGTAGGAGTCTCTTTTCCGACACTTGTGATTAAGGGGAAACTTTATGAAATTACAGGGGAAATTTATAATAGCAATCGGGGCCATTCTCCTGCTTTTTTACAGTATTCTCCTGCTCTATTCTTCTCATCAACAGCATGATCTCATTTACGGCCAGGCCCGGCAACAAGCGAGAATGCTGTATAAACAGATACTGCTTACCCGTAAATGGGTGGCTGACCATCATGGTCTTTATCTGTTGAAAAGTGATAAGGCGGGGGCCAACCCGTTTCTCGAGACACCGACAATTGAAGATGTTAACGGGAACATCTATGTAAAAAGAAATCCAGCTATGGTGACGCGTGAATTGTCAGAATACGCTGCGCGAAATGACTGGTGTCGTTTCAGGGTTACCAGCCTTAAACCGATTAATCCGTATAATGCTCCTGATGCATTTGAGAGGCAGAGTCTTCTAGAAATAGAAGAGAATAATGCAGACGAAATTGTTTCCATTGTTAATGAAAACGGGCAACATGTCCTTCGGTATATTGCACCGCTGCTGGTTAAAGATTCCTGTTTGAATTGTCATGGCAAACAGGGGTATCGTCTGGGGGATATCCGGGGAGGACTGTCTATTGTTATCCCCATAAACTGGGCGGATAAAATGATCAGTGAAAATAACAGATCAATTGTTCTCTACGGTTTACTTTCCATAACCCTGGTTACTGCGACCCTGGTCTGGCTATTCTCAACCCTTGTTTCACGCCCTTTGGCAGAGTTGGCATCGACCATGAACCACTATCCAGGTCAGTCTGTCGCAAAACCCAGTCATAAAGTGGTAAAAGATGAGATAGATACATTAAGTGATACTTTTTATGAATTGAGTTGTCGTCTTGATGTTTCGAGAACAACCTTGGGTCAAGCGAAAAAGCAAGCATTCCAAAGTGAAAAAATGGCAGCATTTGGCCTTTTTACAGCGGGCATTGCCCACGAGGTGAATAATCCGCTTGGTGGTTTGTTGAACTGCGTGAAGGCCCTGAAGGCGGAACCGGACAATACCGAGTTGTTAGAGCGATATCTTCCGTTGCTTGATAAAGGCCTTGGCCGTATTGAACATACCATGCAGCAACTCCTGCATTTTAGCCGCAGTGCGCCACTTCTCAACCTGCAGAGAATTGATGTCGATCTTGTAATACGTGAATGTTTTGAGTTGCTTAACTATCGTTTGCGTACTATTGATTTACAGCTCGAGCTCTCATTGAAAGATAAATATTATGTTGATTTTGAAGCCTTGCAGCAAACCATAGTGAATATTGGTCTCAATGCTATACAGGCCATGGGTGAGGGTGGAGGTACCTTATTTGTGAAAAGTGAAGAGATTGACGACTTCCTGACCATTCAAATTAAAGATACAGGCCCTGGTATTCCTGATGAAATTTTTGATAAAATTTTTGATCCGTTTTTTACCACAAAAGATGTAGGTGTGGGGACGGGTCTTGGTCTTTCTGTAAGTTATGCCCTGGTTGAGAAAATGGGCGGAACACTTTCGGCCGACAGTAAACGCAAACAAGGTGCGCTTTTTACTATTACTCTGCCAGTCACTCAGAATAATCCTGTCTAATCTTATAACCACAGAACGTTATGCCAAGAATACTTCTTGTAGAAGATGATGAAATTATGCGTATCACCATTCTCGATCGGCTTTTAAAAGAGGGTTGGGATGTGGAGACTGCAGTTAATGGTGCACAGGCCTTGCAACTGGTTAAAGATTCCGGATTTCAACTCATCCTTTCTGACATTCGTATGCCGGGAATGGACGGCGTGGAACTTCTCGAGAATGTTAGAAATCTTTCTCCTTTTACCGATATGTTTATGATGACAGCTTATGGCAGCGTGGATGATGCTATAGGTTGCCTCAAAACAGGAGCGGTTGATTATATTCTTAAACCTTTTGACATGGATGATCTTGTCATTCGAATCAATCGTATTTTTGAAATGCAGTCTATTAAAGCCCGATGCGCATCCCTTGAAGACTGTTGTCAGCAGTCCACGCAAAAAATAATCGGGAAAAGTCAAGCCATTAAAAAGGTTTTTCAGCTGATCGAACAGATTGGCCCAAGCGAATCAACAGTGCTTATAACCGGCGAATCCGGAACAGGAAAAGAGCTTGCCGCAAACGCTCTGCATTTGACAGGAAAACGCATGAGTAAACCCTATGTGCGGGTGAATTGTGCTGCTATTCCTGAAGGGTTGATAGAATCTGAACTCTTTGGCCACGAAAAAGGTGCCTTTACCGGTGCGAGGAACAAGAGATCCGGGAGATTTGAGATGGCAAATGGTGGCACTCTCCTCCTGGATGAAATTGGTGATATGCCACTGTCATTGCAGGCAAAATTGTTGCGGATATTACAGGAAGGAGAGTGTGAACGGGTCGGTGGAACTCAGACAATTAAGCTAGATGTGAGGGTGCTTTGTGCAACGGCAAAGGATTTGAATGAGGAGGTTCAGGCCGGACGATTTCGGCAGGATCTCTTGTATAGGATTTCTGTGATCCCACTGGTCATGCCGCCCCTTCGTGACCGGAAAGAAGATATTGGTCTTCTGGTAAACCATTTTCTCCAGGAATTCAGTGCAAAACGTGGTGTCCTGCTCTCTCTGTCTCCAGAGGCTATGCAGATGCTCGTAAACTACGATTTTCCGGGGAATGTGCGTGAGCTGAAAAATATTATTGAACGTGCTTCTGTACTTGCTCCTGAGTCAATTATTACCCCTGAAGATCTCACTGGTGATTTGCAACAGTCCGAAACAGTAGAGAGCCCGGAGGAGCCCGTGGCACTTTGTGCCGCACTTGCGAAAACGGAAAAAAAATGTGTCCTCAATGCTCTGGCGTTAACCAGTGGAAACAGGACAAAAGCAGCAGATCTTCTGGGGATAAGTCGAAAGAATTTGTGGGAAAAGATGAAACTGCATCAGATTGAATTGTAGTTTTTTATTCAAGCGACCAGCGCAAGGTTTTACCTGCTCCAAAGGGTTTTACATCACCATATAACTCAGGGACGCGCCACTCTTTTTTAATTAGCGAAATTGTTTTTTTCGGAGGTCGTAAGCCATATCTTCTGCAGGCAATATCGCTGGTGAAGTTCTGCAGTAGTTCCAGTTTTCCTTCGTCTTCAAAAAGTTCGGCCAGCATCGGTAATGCGACAGGAGCTGTAAATATTCCGGCAGCACAACCACAGCACTCTTTCTTGTGCCGGGGATGGGGCGCTGAATCTGAGCCGAACATTATCTTATCGTGTCCGGAAAAGACAGCCTTGCGCAAGGCGTCACGGTCACTCGGTCGTTTGGCGATCGGTTTGCAGAACAGATCGGGTTGAAGGGCATCACCAACCACATCATCCAGAGAAATTAAGAGGTGGTGCAAGGTTACTGTGGCAGACACATTTGGATACTGATCAATAAAAGCCACAGCGTCGGCGGTTGTAATGTGCTCTACAATAATATGCAAGTGTGGAAATTCTTCTGCCCATTGCTGGATTATTTCAAGAAACTCACGCTCCCTGTCCATAACAAAACCGTTTGATTCACCATGAATAAGGAGGGGGATCTTCAGTTCCTCCATATGGGAAAGAGTTGTGTGAATTGAAGTAAAATCACTGATACCACCTTCGCTTTGGGTGGTAATTCCGGCAGGGTACAATTTTATGCCAATGATAGATGTTTGCGCGGCAATCAGCTCCTCTTTTGTGTATGGCCTGAAAAAGAGGGTCATATAAGGAATGAACATGTTGTCGGAGCAACTTTCAAGGATCTCTTTTTTATATGCGGCTAATTTGGGCAGAGAATCCACGCTGGAGATAAGATTGGGCATGATTACTCCGCCAGCAAAGCTTGCTGCGCTGCATGGAGCGACCATTTGCAGCATCTTCCCCTCTCTGAGATGGAGATGCATGTCGACTGGAGAATTCAGGGTGATTTTCATGAGGTATTGTGTTAACTGGCAACTAAGGCCTGGAGATCCACTAATTACTTGGTAATGTTAAGAAAGACATCTTTATAAAGCTTTCTGAAACCCGGTATGCTGCCTGGATCAAGCCATCTTTCATAGGCCGCACGGTAAGGTTCTGTCGGGCGCTTTTGAAGCAGGACATTGTTAATGTCAGCTATTACCTTCTTGCCCCACTCAGTTTTTGAGCAGGCGACGTACGTTAATGAAGCATCGTTGTTGACCTGATTCTCTTTAATTGCCAGCGTCATGATCTGATCGCGAATGCCCATCTGTTCTGCAAGATACATTGCTTCCTCTGGAAGTCCACAAAGGGCGTCTATTCGTTCGGCAGAGAGCATTTTAAAAAGTTGCTGGGTAAGTCCGCCTCCCTCATATGTGTATGTGTTCTTCTTGTTGCTATAGCGATTTAAAATTGTATCAAATTCAATGCCATAGGATCGATTGTTTGACCGACCGATAACAATGTTATTTGATTTGAGAACTTCTGACAAACTGACTATTTCACTACTACCAAAATCTTTGAAGCGATCTTTACGGATGATTAGAACGGTAGGCAAAGTGAAAACACTGGGAATGGAAAAATATGCAAATTCCATACGTTCTGGTGTTTTGTACATTGCCAGAGCGCAAGCTTTTTCGCCTTGTTTCCATTGCTGGTAATGTCTGGAAATATTGGCTTGTAAGTGTGTGTGACCATATTGAGGTAGATGGCTAATTAAAATATTACTTATAAGGTCTTCGTACCCCTGCCCTTTAAAAGGTCCTTCAAGGATGAAAAATGGAGGGGCATCTGCTTCCATCCAGACTATTGAATCCGCAGCGATTGATTTGACTGGCATTAGCAATGTGAGAAACAGCAGACAGATGAAAAAAACAATGTTTGTATTGTATCGCATGTTTTGGCTCCAGTAGAAAGAAACTACTTTTTTTCCGAAAGTTTTGCCTGTAATAATGCCCCAAGGCTACCAACTGTATTTTTGCCTGATTGTGGCTTCTTTTTGGCGAGAAAGGTTTTGTACTCATCCTTTTCCCGTTTACCTTCGTCTTCCGGCGCTACATAATCAGCAGGTACCAGACTTATTCTTCTTTCGCTGCTATCAGTTCCTTCTATGGTCACATCGATGTTCTGACCGGTTTCCAGTACTTCCCGGGGATGATTTATTCGTCTGCCGTCCCCGAGTTTGGAAATATGAATTAATCCGTCTATGCCGGGGGCAAGAGTCACAAAGGCACCGAATTGTGCCAGTCTTGCAACCGTGCCCATATGGCTTGTACCGGCGGGGAATTTCTGTTCCACATCATCCCAGGGGTCTGCCAGTGTTTCTTTGTAACTGAGAGATATTCGGTTTTTATCCCAATCGATTGTTTTTACAACGACTTGAACTTTTTGATCAACGGTGAAATATTCGCCAACATTTTCCACCCGGCTCCAGCCGATCTCTGAAATGGGAATGAGGCCGTCAACCCCGCCAAGATCGACAAAGGCACCGAAGTCCCGGACGGAACTGATTGTTCCTTCGACGGTTTGTCCTTCTTCCAGTGTTTCTTTGAGCTTTTCGCGTAATTCTTCTCGTTCGGCCTCCTGAATAGCTCGTGCCGAGATGACAAGATTACGCCCGTTTTCTTCGAAACGGGTGATCAAAAACTTCATATGGGTTTCAAGGTACTCAGCTGCGGCATCTTCAACCCGGCGCAGCCCCATCTGAGAGTAGGGGCAGAAAGCACGGATATTGCCTCCGAGGGTTACCTCAAATCCGCCTTTGATTTCCGCTTTTACAAAACCTTCCACCGGAATCTCACTGCGAAATGCTTCTTCGAGGTGGGCGGTACTGGAGCCTGAACCAATTGATCTGGTAAACAGTTGTTCTGAAGATTTTACCTGTAAAAAATAGACTTCAATTTCATCATCAATATTGTATTCGAGATTACCTTCCTTGTCTCTTAATTCAGAACTGTTGATAACACCTTCACTTTTTCCGCCAACATCGAGAAAAGCCGTTTCGTCGTTGATACCGACAATAGTAGCCTTAATCTTTTGTCCAGGAGAGAGGTGTTTGATCTTCTTTGTTTCTTCTGCTTTGAATAAATCTTCAAAGCTTTCACTGTTTGCATCCATCATGTTGATCCATTAATGAAACTGAGGTTTTCGGGTTTTGTCAGCAGGGCTTTGCCATCGACGCATCAAATGAACTATAGCATAGCTGTTACACCATGCAAGTGTTGTCTGGAGCCAGGCCAGGGTAAATTAATGCTAACCGCCAACTCTTTCAATTGGCACAGGAATTTTTCGTCATTTTTAAGTGATCTAAAACTGCTCGTACGTCAAAGCTGAGCTTGCGCATTTTTTGAGTGA
>CAMZKN010000173.1 GCA_947311315.1 uncultured Desulfobulbaceae bacterium
ATCTCACAAGAAGATTTATAGGTCAATTAACTGTATCTTATTTTGAGCAATATGTCCAATTGTAAATGTAACCTTTTAAAGTTGTATAAGAACTGGGTTAGGGTTAAATCACCCTGTCCGTCATATAACTTTTTACCTGATTACGGAAAAACCTGGAATCCTCTGCAATAAGAATAGTAGGTGGTGTTCCTTCTTCTACTGTGTCAATGTCAAACGTCTCTCTTTCTTCGAACCATTGAGGGAAAAGGGTCTGAACCATTTCAAAAACATTAACTAACATGGTTGTTTTCTGGTCAATAATGATTGACCCCATTATACCGGTCTGGCTCAGGGTTATGTCATCGATATCAGCGGTTACCTCGAGTGCATCAATTGGTCCAATGGCGAGTAAGCCTACTGCACGTTTTGAAATATTGAAAACGATCACCAGCAGGTTGTCATGATCGGCAAGTGGTTGAACCATAGCGACATCATCGACACAGATGAGGCTGAGGCTTCCACCTCTGTATTTCATAACTCTTTTTCCGCCAAGGTCTTCAATGTCAGAGCGTTTAATTTTTTCTATGCGTTCAACCTGGTTGAGTGGCACCGCAAAATGCTCGGACTCGGAACTTTTGAAGACAAGGAGCGATTGTTTATCTTTTTTGGAGTTAATTGCATCTTCGGCAGCTTGGGCAACTTCGGCAGCCCGGTCAGAGCCATCTATTGATGTAAGTTTGGCCATACGGGCAAGGTTGCTTACATCCAGAATGAGAGCGATACGACCATCACCCATGATTGTGGCTCCGGCATATCCTTTACATTGTTGCAGGTGTCGACCCAGGGGCTTAATAACAATTTCTTCAGAATCCTGAAGTCGGTCAACGATAAGCCCGTATTTCATCGATCCGGTGGATACCACAACAATATTTAAGGCGCTGGATGCAGAATATCTGCGATCAAGAACCGATCGATGACTGGCTGCAGGATTTTCAGCAGAACCGTTTTCACTCTCCTCGTCTTTGTTAAAAAGTGGAGAGTCTTTGCCTCTTCGATCAGAAATTTGTTCTCGTCTGTCCGGGTGGGCTTCATCAGAAATGTGATCATAGTAGGTTCGCTCAACACCTATGACATCAGCTAGTCTGATAAGGGGTAAAAGAGTGCCTCTTAGACGAACGACCTCTGCATCACCAACGCGCTCAACACGTTCTTTTACTTTATTGGCAGGGATGCGTAGAAGTTCTTCAAGATTGACCTGGGGAATTGCATACCGCTCGCCACCTGTTTCGATGATCTGGCAGGGTATTATTGCAAGTGTCAAAGGCAGCTTAATGGAAATGGTGGTTCCGGAACCTACCTCGGATATGATATCAACATTTCCGCCGAGTTGATCAAGGTTGGTTTTAACAACATCCATTCCAACGCCTCGGCCTGACACATCCGTTACTTCTTTGGCTGTCGAGAACCCTGGCAGGAAAATGAGATTGACCTTTTCCTTGTCGGACATTGCCTGAGCCTGTTCTGCCGTCAGTAACCCTTTATTCACAGCACTGTCCGCCAGAGCCTCGCCATCGAGCCCTTTGCCATCATCACTGATCTCAATAACAACCTGGCCTGCTGCGTGATAGGCTTTAAGGACGACAACGCCGGATTCTGATTTACCGGCTTTTTTTCTATCGGCCGGCATTTCAATGCCGTGGTCAACGGAGTTTCGAACCAGATGCGTAAGAGGATCGTTTATAGCTTCAATAATAGTCTTGTCGAGCTCTACGTCCTTGCCGACAATCGTGAGATCCATGGTTTTGTTTAATTTTTTAGATAAATCCCTGACGACTCTTGGGAATTTATTAAAAACGTTTCCAATAGGTTGCATCCGGGTGAGCATTATTGCTTCTTGTAGCTCAGAAGTAATAAGATCGATTCTTTGGCCAACCGTTTCAGCATTTCTAAGATCATCTGAACCAATGGTTTGCAGGAGCTGGTTGCGGCTGAGCACCAATTCTCCCGCAAGGTTCATCAATGAATCGAGGAGGCTGACATGAACCCGTAACGTTGTTTCACCTTTAGCAATCGGATTGGGAGCTGGTTTTTTAGGTGTTGAACCAACAGGTGTCGCGGGCTTTTTAGGAACCACCGGTGCCTTTGTCGGAGCGGGCGGAGCGGCTGGTGTTACCGGCTCTGGCTCCGGTTCGGCCTCCGGTTCGGGTTCCGGTTCGGCCTCCGGTTCGGGCTCTGGTTCCGGTTCAGGCTCTGGTTCAGGCTCAGGCTCAGGTGCTGTTTCTGCTTGAGTGCTCTCTTCAGGAACCTCAACTGTTTCAGCTTCCTGATTTGCAGCGTCCTCAGTTTCCTCAGGGGGCGGTTGGGAGAAAGTCCCATCGGCAATGGCATTAAGAGGCGTGAGGTGAGATGATATGTCAACCTCATTACTGTTATGCACATCCTCAATCATACTTTGAAGCTGATCGGAAGCAATCAACAGAACATTGATGATTTCAGGAGTAGGAACCAGTTTTTTACTACGTATCATGCCAAGAATATTTTCTGTGGCATGGGATAATCCCTGGATAGCAGTCAACCCCATAAAACCTGCTCCACCTTTAATGGAATGGGCAGCGCGAAAAACTTTGTTAACAAGGTCTTCGTCAATATCTGCTCCCGCTTCTTCAATAGCGAGGAGATCGTTTTCTATGTCTGCAAGATGTTCAAGCGATTCTTCGATAAATCCTTGCAATATTTCGTCGTCTTCTATTTCCATAAAGCACTCCGGGCAATTGTTTATATTCAAGTTAACTATCTAAGTTTATACATAGGAGACAACGTATGTACAGGAGTTTTTGAATATATGTTATCATTTTATGAAGATAAGCATGATGGTACCTTGCACCAGCTGTAGGGATGTCAGGAATGAAGGGGCTTTGGAGATGAATTGAATCCTGGTTACAAAAAAGATTTCTGCTCCCGGGTAAGGGTGAATTGAGTATTTCTTTTATTGTTGTTTCTTGATATCTATCAAGGTGACTTCGTAGGTGAGGTGGTGTCCTGCGAGAGGGTGGTTGTAATCGACCGTAACCTTGGAATCCGAAACTTCAATGACGGTTGCCGGAACTTTTTCTTCTCTGCCTTCTTTCTCGATTTTAATTGCGATGATCATACCAGGTTTTGGTTGAAGAGAATCGATGATTTCCTGGTTATCTATTGTCTGGATGAGATCTTTCTGTCTTGGGCCAAAACTTTCGTCAGGAGAAACACGAATTTTCTCTGTTTCACCGATTTTCATTCCAATGATGGCCTGTTCAAGGGTGGGTGGTAGTTCGCTGTTGCCAATTATTGCCTGCAAAGGTTCTTTTTCATCAATTGTTGAAAAAACTTCACCATTGTCAAGTTTTCCTACGTACGTAATGGAAACAGTGTCATTTGTTGTTGGGTGTGACATTGAAAACTCCTTAGTTTCGTCAAATATGAGCTGAAATAATTGTAATTATGATTTGTGTAAGGAAATGACACACATTATAGGGAAAGAAAAGAACAATGCAAGCGGATATCAAAAAAAACACCGGGGTACCTGGCAAATATGCTCTTTTGGCCAGGTACCCTGGTGTGTAGAATGTTTACATGTCAATCAAGTGGGATTAATATTGCGCCCATTTTGCATTGACCTGATCCTGAACTTTTTTGACTATCTGTTCGTCAAGAGATTTGAATCTGCCCTGGGTTTTAAAATAGTCAAGGACGGGAATTTTGTCTTTGCCGATAAGCTTTTTCGATTGACCGGTCAGATTAAATGTACCGTCAATTATTTCGTAAAGGTCAAAGAGACCTGATTGTACCGCAAGTTTACCAATTTTAATGGTGAATCTTGCATCAAAACTCCAGCCGGGAGGACAAGGGGTATGGACGTGAATATACCTTGGCCCCGACATCGTTGTCGCTTTTTTGACCTTATCGTAAAGATCCAAAGGGTAGGCGGCAGATGCAGTTGCCACGTATCCGATTCCATGGGCATCTATAATAGACGGGACGTCTTTTTTCTCCTGTAATTTGCCTTTAATTGGTGTTGTGGTCGTTAAAACACCTTGGGGAGTTGTTCCGGATCTTTGTACCCCTGTATTCATATAGGCTTCATTGTCATAGCAGATATAGATTATATCTTCGCCTCTTTCACATGCACCGGAAAGTGCCTGGATGCCAATATCACCAGTGCCGCCATCACCAGCCCAGGCAACGACATTCACGTTTTCTTTTTTCAGTGCTTTCATGGCGGCCCGAACGCCGGTTGCAGCAGCGCCTGTTGAAGCAAAAGTAACATTAACACAGGGGAGTTTTGTCGAGGCAATCGGATGTAATCCCTGCATAACAGTAAGGCAACTAGGCGGTACCACGAGGATCGTGTCTTTGCCAAGAGCTTTCAGTGCAGTACGGTAGACAAGAGAGAGACCACAGCCGGAACATGCACGATTCCCAGGGTGGACAAATTCTTCTTTAGTCAGGTTTAGTATAGTTGTTTTGTTTTTGTTATCCATAATAATGTATCCCTAAAGCTTTAAACCAATCCAACGGGGAGAGTCGCCAAATGTTTCCGGAGCTGTACACGACTCATTGAGTGCATCAAGCAGGTGCCGGGTTTTAATTTCTCTTCCCCCAAGCCCTAAAATATAGTTATGCACAAGAGGCTTATCTTTACTGTTGTATAGTGCTGATTTAATATCCGCATATAAGGCTCCCTGGTTGCCGTAACTCAATGCTTTTTCGAACACAATTGCACATTTTTTACCATCCAGGGCAGCGATGATTGCCTGATTCGGGAAAGGTCTGTACATCTGAACCCCCATAACACCAATCTTCACTCCATTATCCCGCATAATATCTATCACGTCGCGAAGCTGGTAAGACAGTGAGCCTATACAGACAGCAACAAAGTCGGCATCTTCACACTTATATTGTTCTACAAAAGGGTTTCCTCCACGGCCAAAATCCTTTGCGAATGCCGTATCAATTTCTTCATAAACATCAAGAGAGGCGCGAAGATCTTCCTGTAAGTTATGTCGAATCTCAATGTAGCCCGGGGCCATTTTACCATCAAGGCCTGGCCTGACATCGGGGAGAGTGACGGTGTTGAAGTTTGCGGGATCGTCAGGGTTCAAGAAATGAGTCGGAGCAAATTTGGGCAGAAAAGTATCAACTTTACTCTGCTCAGGTTGATCAAACGGCATGTAGGTATGTGATAGAAGATATCCATCATAACAGACCATTACCGGGATACTTACGCTTTGTGCAAGACGGAACGCCTTTATCACTGAATCGATGATCTGCTGGTGATCGTTACAGTAAATCTGTATCCAGCCAACATCTCTTTGGGCGATGGTGTCTTGCTGGTCGTTCCAAACTGTCCAGGGGGCTCCTATGCCACGGTTGGCTACACACATAACAATAGGCAGCCTTGCACCAACTGCCCAATGCAGTTGCTCATTCATGTAAAGAAGGCCATTTGCGCTTGTTGCTGTAAATGCTCTGGTGCCGGCAGTTGAGGCTGCAATGCAGACGCCCATGGCACTGTGCTCACTTTCAACAGGTATGTATTGTGCGTCGAGTTCTCCGCCTTCAACAAATTCGGATAATTTTTCTGTAAGGGGAGTCTGGGGAGTAATGGGGTATGCCGCGATAACCTGGGCTCGTGAGAGCTTTACACCTGTTGCAGCTGCTACATTTCCGGATTCAATTATATGCATGATTGTTATTTATCCTCCTCGATAGGAGTTGCTTCGTTAACCATGGTAATAGCGCCCGCAGGGCACTCTTCAGCACAGATACCGCAACCTTTACAATATTCAAAATTAATGACTGGTGGAATAGTTTTTGATACAACAGAATCCGGACAATACAGCCAGCAGTTAAAGCAGGCTTCTTTGTTCATCTTTACGGGGATACAGGCTTTAAGATCTATTACAGGACGTAAAACGCGCCAGGATCCGGTATTGCCACCATCGCCGGGGCCGGGCTTAGAACGTGATATCATTTTACAAAATTCTTTGGGTGCCATCTACATACCTCCAATAGCGGTATTATCATATGCAATCTGTGCTGCTTTTGAATTAAGCTCTGGTCTTTTTGTGGAAAATTCTTTTTCAATGGCGTCAATGAGCACATCAATATCGACAAGACCACTGGCCTTTGAAAATGCGCCAATTATTCCGGAATTAATAATTCCCGGTGGTAATCCGGCTTCAACTGAGTGGGTTGTAATGTCAGATACCGCAACCTTCATTCCTTTGAAGGTATACTCTGAAACAGGCTTAGGGCCATTGAGGACTACCAGACCATTTTCTTTGAGGCCGGCAGTCACATCAACTTCTTCCAAAAGGGTATGATCAAGGACAATGACCATATCTGGTGTTGCGATGGGTGAAAGATCGTAAATCTTATTTTTAGAAATCTTAAGAGAAGTAAAGATTGCAGCTCCTCTTCGTTCTGTGCCAAATGTGGGTGTCATAACGACTCCCTTATATCCGGAAACAAATGCTGCATTGGCAACAATCTTCGCAGCTGTAATAGCTCCCTGGCCTCCACGTCCATGCCATCGTATTTCAATTATGTCTGTTCTCATTGGTCACCGTACATGTATCTGAAGTTTCATTTAAAGTTCAGCATTGGCAGGCGTTTGCCAGCCAATGACTTCCCGGTTTACGGACAAAAAACTTTATAGTATAACATTGTTTTTCACAAATGCGGAAAATCCAATTTTTTCAAGAAGGAGATCTGACAAAAAAGAGGCAGTATCACAGCGGGAGAAAAAATATGATGCGCAAAATCAATGTATTGTTGATTTATTAAAGAATCTTCCTGAAAATTAAAGTTTAAGTATTGCTTCACTATCTCTATAAATACTATACTCAAAATATATAATAATAAATTAACAGGTAGAATGCTGTGTTTTTTTTGATAAACATTACTATTTTATTAAATTGTTAATTGTCAATCCATCCAAAAGAGCAGAGGTTACAGTGGAAATTACGATAAAAAAAGCAGACACACTGAAAAAACACCCCGAAGATTCAGCCCTGGGTTTTGGGACATTCTTTACAGATCATATGTTTAATATGGATTATAATCCCGAAGAAGGGTGGCATAATCCTCGTATTGAACCATATGGGCCTCTTGAGATGGATCCTTCAACTATGGTGCTGCATTATGGGCAGGCAATTTTCGAAGGCCTTAAGGCGTATAAAACAGAATCAGGTGAAATTCAACTTTTCAGACCAAAAGACAATCTGAAACGACTTAACACATCGGGCCATATGTTATGCATGCCTGAACTTGATGAGGAATTTATTCTTGAAGCTTTGCTCAAACTGCTCAATATTGAGAGGGACTGGGTGCCGGCTGAGTCAGGAACTTCTTTGTATATTCGACCCACTATAATAGCAACCGACCCGTACATAGGGCTCCGTTCTTCACATACGTACAGGTTTTTTATCATTCTTTCTCCTGTTGGTGCATATTATCCGGAAGGGTTTGATCCGGTCAAAATATGGGTAACCACTGACTATGTTCGTGCGGTACGGGGCGGAGTCGGCCAGGCCAAAACTGCCGGAAACTATGCTGCAAGCCTGTATGCTACAGAGCTTGCCAATAAGGATGGATATACCCAGGTAATGTGGTTGGATGGTGTCGAATTAAAGTATGTGGAAGAAGTGGGATCTATGAATATATTCTTCCTTATTGGCGATGAACTCATTACTCCGGAATTAAACAGAAGTATTTTGTCTGGTGTAACAAGGAATTCGGTTATAAAACTTGCGAAATCATGGGGTGTAACAGTAGTTGAAAGAAAAATCAGTATAGATGAGGTTTACGCGGCACATTCAAGCGGAGAGTTGAAAGAGGTCTTTGGTTCGGGAACCGCCGCTGTCATTTCTCCCGTTGGAAATATTAAGTATAATGGTAAAGAAATAACTATTGGTGATGGTAGTGTCGGATCATTTGCGGCAAAGTTATTTAATGATCTGATGGATATTCAGTATGGCAAAACAGAAGATTCGTATAACTGGATTGTACCTGTACCTTCCGTCTAAGATCATTATTAGAGGGAGAATATCTCTTTGTAGATATTCTCCCTCTGTAAAATCTATCAGAGAATTATCATTTCATCCCTGGCATATATGACTGCAAGAATAGTTGCAGGTTTGTCACCATGGCATGAGACAATATGGGGAAGGTTAGAATCGTAGTAGATTGAGTCTCCGGGATTAAGAATGTCAGTATGGTCGGCCAGGCTAACTTTAACTTCTCCTTCAAGGACGAAAATTATTTCCTCGCCGATATGTTGATTAGGTTCAGCCTGTGGTGATTCTGAAGGTGTCAGTGTTACCAGGAATGGCTCCATCTGTCTGTTTTTCTTTTGTAATCCAAGGGCTTCATATGTGTAGCCGCATGATTTACCTTCACTCGAGTTAAAACGGGAAACAGTTTTTCTGCTGTCACCCCTGACGATGCAAAAGGGTGAATCGGCACTGTCTCCGAAACATTCCCCAACGGAAACTTCAAAAATTTTTGCCAGACTTATAATATTCCCCAGTGGTGGAGATAACACATTGTCTTCAATTTGAGAGATGGTCGATTCAGGTATTCCAGATTGCAGAGAAACATCTTTGATCGACATGTCCTTTGCAACTCTCAGCTCTTTGAACTTTTCACCAATTGTCATATTTTCGTCAGACATCTGTCATCTCCTTATAAGATCTTTTGAGGTTTTTTAGTACCTTACTCTATAAAAGCTGTAATAAAAAACAAGAAATTGAGCGAAGTATTTAGCTGGGGAAATAGGTATATACTTCCAAGGTACTTACTTGCAGTTTACCGCGTTAGCTTATAGTAACTTCTACTGTATCTGAATGCGCATTGCCAACATAAATCCAAACGAGATGACATTACAAGGAATTCTGTTTGAAATTTCCTGGATTAAGGTGCTCGGATAGGATAGCCTGAAAACATTACTAATCAAAGATGTGTGTAATCACAACTCCTGCGATTGACAAAATATGGCTGACAAACCTTCTTACGATGAATTAGTTCTCCAAAACAAAGCATTAAAACTTGAGTCACGACGGTTGAAAGTCGCTGAAGTTGCATTTAACCGGCAAAATGCGTCGCTCAAAGCGTTGCACGAGATATCTCTTGGCTTAATAGATGAGCTGGACAAAGAAGAGTTACTTGAGAATATTCTTGAACGGGCTGCATCTATCAGTGGTACTGCACACGGGTTTATCTATCTCCTGGAACCTGACAGGAAACAGATGCAAATGAAGGTGGGAATGGGTTTTTTCAAAGGACAACTGGGGCGGCTGGTTGTACCCGGTGAAGGAATGGGAGGGTATGCATGGCAGGCTGAAATACCAGTAGTTGTCGATGATTACCAGTTGTGGACTAAGCGTATCCCCGATAAAGTGCTTGATGGTCTGAGGTCGATAGTGGGCATACCGCTCAAGAATGAAAATACAGTTTTGGGTGTTATTGCTCTTGCCCATGTTGACCAAAAAAAGCGCTTCAGCAGTGAAGATATCATTACCTTACAGCGCTTTGCAGCTCTTGCACTTATTGCACTTGAGAAAGCGCGTCTTTATGCGGATGTACTCCATGAACTTGCAGAGAGAAAACGAACCGAAGCAATTTTGAGAGAAAGTGAGAATCGTTACAGGACATTTCTGGAATCTTCTCCAGATCCCATTGTCGTGTATGATATGCACGGAGTTGCAACGTATGTTAATCCAGCATTTGAACAGACGTTTAATCTTTCTCGAGAAGAACTTTTAGGTAAGCAGATCGATTTTGTTCCTGCTGAAAACGTGCCGGAAACAAAGATTGCCATTCAAAAGATGCTCAGTGGTCAGAAAATACATCTTTTTGAAACGAGAAGATCTACAAAAGAGGGAAAAACACTGGATGTACAACTCAGTTCAACCCTGTATTTAGATGGAAATGGATTACCTCTTGGTAATATTGTCACCTTAAGAGATATCAGTGGACAAAAACTGGTTGAAAAAGAGCTTGAAAAACACAGAGACCACTTAGAAGAGCTCGTGGCTGAAAGGACTGCCGAACTTGCAGAGGCAAATAGTCAGTTGGAGCAGGAAGTCGAAGAGCGTAAACGCGCCGAAAAATCCTTAAAAAAACGAGAAAAAGAGCTTCAGGCTCAATCCCATCATCTCGAAGAGGTGAATACAGCTCTCAGGGTTCTTTTAAAACAGAGAGATGATGATAAAAAGGAATTGGGAAAAGCTGTATCACAAAATGTACAGGAACTTGTCTCTCCGTATTTGGAGAGGATTCTTAAAGGACGTTTAAGTACACAACAAAAAACTCTGGCCCAAATTCTTGCAACCAATCTCAATAGCATTGTTTCACCCTTTGCGGAAAAATTGACATCAAGTCTGGCCCATCTGACACCCGTTGAAATACGCGTTGCGAGCCTTGTAAAAGAAGGGAAAACTAACAAGGAAATCGCTGAGATACTTTTGGTATCAAAGAACACTGTACTCTTTCATCGCCACAACATCCGAACCAAATTAGGTTTGAAAAATAAGAAGGTTAACCTTCGATCTCACCTGCTTACTCTGGCGGAATAGTGGTTGTTTCCCGCTATTATACCGCTGTTTAATACACTTGATAAAATTTAGCATTCAATTAAACTGTAATCATGATTTAGCTTGCCTGTCAGTTCTTGAAATAAAAACTAATGATTTTGTGCCTTACCCACAAAAGCTGTGAAAAGAAAAAGTATGAGTTTGGTTTAACTTAATTTTCTTACATACGGCAACAAGGCACTTACTTGCAGCTCGTCTGCTTTTGAGAGATTTATGACACACCTTATTGTTTCTGATGTTACGCTTACTTTTGGTGGATTACATGCCCTTTCCGGGGTTAATGTTGATATTGAGCCCGGTCTCATAACATCGATCATTGGGCCAAATGGTGCAGGTAAGACAAGTATCTTAAACAGCATATCAGGTTTTTATCATCCGACAAAAGGTGAAATTCATTACGGGGACAGATGCTTGACCCATGCCTCTCCTCACCAGATTTCAAATATCGGCATTGCCAGGGCGTTTCAGAATCTTGAGTTGTTTAGCGGCTTGTCAGTTCTTGACAATCTTCTGCTGGGGCGTCATCAAAATTTAAAATATTCATTCCTTGATGCCGTAATCTATTTTGGTAAAGCGTCGAGACTTGAGGCTGAAAACCGGGCCTATGTCGAAAAGGTTATCGACTTTATGGAACTCGAACCTTACCGGAAAGAAATGGTGGGTAATCTCAGCTACGGGGTGCAGAAAAGGGTGGAAGTTGCAAGGGCCCTCACCCTCGCACCTCAATTGGTGCTGCTTGATGAACCTATGGCCGGAATGAATATTGAAGAAAAAGAAGATATTGTTCGTTTTATTCTTGATCTTAAAAAAGAATGGGGCATTACAATCGTACTTGTAGAACATGACCTAGGCGTTGTCATGGATATCTCGGATCAAATTTATGTGTTGGATTTTGGCGTACTTATTGGTTCAGGAAAACCGGATGAAGTTGCATCTAATCCCAAGGTGATTGAAGCCTATATTGGAGAAGAGTGATTTTCGAATGAAAAAAAGAGATCATCTATTACAGTACACTATTCCGCAACTTTTGCGGTGGCGGGTGAAAGAAACCGGAGACAAGGTTGCCCTTAGAGAGAAAGATTTTGGTTGCTGGAATAACTACACCTGGAACCAATACTATGATTTTGTCAGGAAAACCGGACTTGGTCTGAAAGAAATTGGTTTTGGTAAGGAAGATAAGATCGCCATAATCAGTGATAATATACCTGAAACACTCTATGTGGCAATCGGCGCTCAAGCTGTAGGAGGTATTTCTGCTGCAATCTATCAAACAAGTCTTCCTGAAGAAATCGGGCCAATTCTTGAGTATTTGAATGTCAGTGTAGTTTTCTGTAATGACCAGGAGCAGGTGGATAAAGTTGCAGAAGTAAGAGATCAGATACCAAATGTTAAAAAGGTTATTTACGAAGATCCAAGGGGAATGAGAGGCTACCAATCAGATGACTGGTTTATGTTTATCGATGATCTCTATGCACTTGGAGAGGAATCTCATAAAAAAGCACCTGAGTTGTTTGATGAGCTTATAGACATCGCCAAACCTGACGATGTTTGCCACTTGTGTCTGACATCCGGTACGACCGGCCTGCCAAAAGGGACCATGCTCACCCATAAAAACTATATCAGCATGGGTCTGCAAATAACAGAAGTTGATCCGTTGGAACCAACTGATGAATATGTTTCGTTTCTGCCTTTTGCCTGGATTGGTGAACAGATGAATTCCTTCGGTGTTGCCATGGCTACGGGAATAGCTATCAACTTTCCTGAGTCCGTTGAAACCAGTATGGATGATCTGAAAGAGATCGGCCCGCATTTTATGTTTGGTGCTCCCCGTATCTATGAAACTATTCGCTCCCAGATATGGTTGAAAATGGATGAGTCTTATTGGCTTAATCGGACTATCTATCACTATTTTATGAAAATTGGTGAAGAAGCCGCGAGCTATAGAATGACCGGGAAAAAGATGCCGGGCAAACTGAAATTTCTGGCATGGCTTGGCAAACAGATGATTTTTCGTCCGCTTATTAACCAGATTGGCCTTCTTCGACTGCGAAGAGCGTATACCGGTGGCGCTGCTCTTGGCCCCGAACTCTTTACGTTTTATCAGGCTCTAGGTGTAAATCTAAAACAGATATACGGACAGACAGAAATTGTGGGTATTGCCTATATGCACAGGGATGGTGATGTAAGACCTGATACCGTTGGCAAACCGCTTCCTGGAACAGAATGCAAAATTTCTGAGGAAGGTGAGATTCTGTCGCGATCACCATCCGTTACGCCTGGATATTATAAACTTCCTGAAAAAACTGAAGAATTGCTTAAGGGTGGCTGGCTCCATTCCGGTGACGCAGGATATATCGACGAGAATGGACATCTTATTGTTATCGATAGGA
The DNA here is from genome assembly GCA_947311315.1 of uncultured Desulfobulbaceae bacterium. Classification (GTDB taxonomy): domain Bacteria; phylum Desulfobacterota; class Desulfobulbia; order Desulfobulbales; family Desulfocapsaceae; genus Desulforhopalus_A. The sequence continues at coordinate 13,007 of CAMZKN010000173.1, forward strand.
TTTCAGATGTTATGCACAATAAAGATGGCGAAATGTTCAGCCCGATGTTTTTGGAAAACCGCCTGAAGTTCAGTCCGTATATCAAGGAAGCAGTTATTTTCGGTGATAAAAGAGGTTTTGTCTCGGCTCTCATAAATGTTGATCCTGTTGTTGTAGGAAAATGGGCAGAAGATAAGGGAATATCGTTTAGCACATATATGGATCTCTCAGCACAGCCGGAAGTTGCTGAGCTGATCAAAAAAGAGGTTGAAAAGATCAACCAGAATGCAGAGAAACCGCATTTTAAAATCAAACGATTTGCGATTCTCTATAAACTGCTCGATATGGATGATGGAGAATTAACGAAAACAGGCAAAATCAGACGAAAGTTTGTTCGCGAAAAATATAATGACCTGTATGAGGCTTTGTACGATGAAACTATAACAGAACAGAAGGTTGAGGCGTCTTATCAGTATCAGGACGGCCAGACAACTACTGTTGATACAACCATCCACTTTTACACAATGGAAGGAGATTGATGAGCTATTTTTTCCAACTGGTAGTCAGTGGTATTGTCGTCGGCTCAATTTATGCCTTGTCAGGCCTGGGATTTGTCTTGATTTACAAATCCAGCAGGGTGTTAAATATTGCCCATGGGCAGATCATAGCAATCGGCGCTTTTATTACCTATGCTTTAACCGTATGGGTTGGGCTGCCTATTTACGTTTCTTTTCCTATGAGCATGATTATCACCTTTTTCCTGGCCATGAGTGTGGAAAGGGTATTTTTACGACGTTTGATAGGAGAACCAATTATTTCTGTCATCATGGTAACCATTGGTTTGATGTCTATTCTCGATGGTCTCATATACCTGACACCTTTTGGAACTGAAAATTTCTCTTTTCCACCATTTCTGCCTACTACACCAATAGCAATTGGTGGCGTGTCTATCTCATGGACTCAAATGTTGGGTGTCACTGTGACATTTTCTTTAATAGCAGGTTTTTCCTGGTTCTTTAAAAAATCTACCATTGGTATTTCCATGCGAGCTGTGTCAGATGATCAGCTGGCGTCAATGTCCATTGGTATTTCTGTGCCGCGTGTATTTGGTCTGGCTTGGGCTATGGCAGGATTAAGCGCAGCTGCAGCTGGTGGCATTATCGGAAATATTACCGGTTTGAATTTCGATACGTTGCAGGCTTTTGGCATTGTTGTTTTTCCCGTGGTTATACTTGGCGGCCTGGATTCAATTTTGGGTGCAGTAGTTGCTGGTATCATAATGGGATTGATCCAGCAGTTTGCCAGTGGCTACCTGGATGGTAACTGGGGACTTAATGGGACAGGTGAAGTTCTGCCGTACATTATACTTCTGGTGATCCTTCTTTTTAAACCCCATGGATTGTTTGGAATCCACGAAATCGAGCGGGTGTAATTATGTCAGCAAATCGTTGGTTAGCCACTGGTAACTATTTTACATCATACAGAGAAGAACAGAGAATTTTTTTCACAAGTCTCGATAAAACAGCCATGCTGCTGTTTATACTCGCACTGTTTGCCTGGCCTCTGTTCTTTCATGTTGGCAACAAATATATGCTGGTTGTGGACAATATTCTTGTCGCTGTTATTGCAGTCATGGGCTTAAATCTGGTGACTGGTTTTGCTGGACTTATTTCTATTGGTCATGCCGCATTTGTTGGAATAGGTGCGTATACCATAGCCTCTTTTGCAAGTGTTCTTGGCGCAAATCACATCCTTCTGACCCATGCCTGGCCTCTTATGATTTTTATTGCAGGCTGTATGGGCGCTCTGTTTGGAGCTCTGGTCGGATTACCTGCGCTTCGCCTTAAACATCTGTACCTGGCCATTGCCACATTGTCGTTTCAAATGATCTTCCAGTGGGTCATTAATTTCATGAATTTTTTCAATCAGGGCCAGACTATTTCCATTGACAGAGTGGTCTGGTTCACTGGGCAGGTGTCTCGTCGTGAGCATTATCTCTTCTGGTATTATGCAATTCTTGTTGTCATTGTCATAACGGGTTTTGCTGTTCGCAATCTGTTACGTACCCGTTATGGTAGATGTCTTGTTGCGGTAAGGGACAATGACAGAGCAGCAGATGCAATGGGGATGCATCCCGGATTGACTAAAGTGTACGCATTCGGACTTGCAGGTTTTTTGGCTGGCGTGGCCGGTGCATTGCATGCATTTCTTTACCGGGGGGTTGGCATAGAATCATTTACTCTGCACCATTCCATTAATTATCTTGCCATGGCCATTGTTGGTGGTCTTGGCACACTCAACGGTTCATTTTGGGGGCCTTTTGTAATCCAGGTTCTTGATCTTCAAGTTGAGAGACTTTCGGAATGGGCAGGGGCGCATTTAACATTTGCCGCCAATTTGGCCACTGCTTTAAAGCCCCTGAGTTTTGGTCTGGTTATAGTTTTATTTTTAATGTTTGAGCCACGTGGAATTGCAAACTGGTGGAGGATTACCCGTTCTTATGTAAAATTGTGGCCTTTTAGATATTGATGATGTCGTTTGTTCGAAAGCGTCAGAGGGGCGTTTTCCTGAAAGATGGCTGTTTTGACATGTATGTCGCAATGGCCTGGCAATACAATAGTAGTTTTCAAAAGCGTTGTTGGTAAACGCAACCTAACGTTAGGAGGAGAAATGAAAAAGAACAACTTGATCAAGTTGACGTTACTGTTGGTAGCAGCTTTTATGCTAAGCCTTCCCGTCCAGGCACTCGCAGGCAAGGTGTATAAACTCGGGCTGTCGCTGGCGATTACAGGGCCCACTTCCGATGCTGGACATCCTTATTCCCAGGGGGTTGATGATTACTTCAAATTTGTCAATGATACGAAAATGCTGGGCGATGATACCATTGACTGCACTATTCGGGATGATCAATATAAAACTGATAAAACAAAACAGAATTTCGAAGATTTTCTCGATCAGGGAATAGTTTTTTATCTCAACTACTCTACAGGTTCTACCCTTGCATTAAAGAAAGATTTTGAAGAAGAAAAAATGCCTGTAATTCCAGCATCTTTTCATGCTGGAAATCTGATTGATTCCCATTATATTTTTCTGCCAATAGCGTCTTATTCTGCACAGGCTATCGGACTTGCTGAATATGTAGTGAAAAATCACAAAGGAAAAACTCCAAAAGTTGCAATGTTTATTCATCCTTCCGCATTTGGTCGGGGACCGGTTGAAGATCTGCAGAAAGCTGTTGCAGCGGGTCTCGATATGGAGATTGTTGAAGTTGTAGAACATGGCAAAAATCTTGATAATACTGCTATGTTGAAGCGCCTTGTTAATAAAGGTGTTCAATATGTGATTAGCCAGACAGTTCAATCACCTGTTGCTACAATGCTCAAAGATGCAACGAGTTTAGGTCTTAAAGCGAATTCCTTTGGTGAAGAAGGGAAGCTGACTTTTCTCGGCTGCCATTATACTGGTGGCAATGATCTGGTAGCACTTGCAGGACCTGCTGCAGAAAATTTTTACTGGACAACCTCCTACATAATTACGAACGAACCAAGTCCTGGCGCGACGGAACAGCTCGCACTGGCAAAAAGATATAATCGTGGTGAAAAGGCCGCAAATTCTCATAATTATGCAAATGGCATGATGGTAGCTCAGGTCGCAACAGAGGTTATCAAGCGCACCAAGGCCAAAGGAAAAGAGATCACAAAAGAAAATCTCTACGATGAACTACAGAATATGAACGGGGATAATGCTTTTTTCCCTGGCACGACAGTTGGCCCTGTGACGTATTCCAAGACTGATCATGCGGGTGTTGATTCGTTACAGCTCTATGTGGTCAAAAACGGTGCTTTTCAATCAGCCGACAAACCATTTATTCCTGAATACACCTCTAAGATCAAATAAGTAATAAAGATTAGAACTTTTTTGATAAACAGCTTCTGTACTTGTTTTGGCTAGATAAGCCAGCGCAGGTACAGAAGATAAAGGAAAATATCATTCCCCTTCGCAAGCCAACTTATGGATAAGAAAAAATCAGAGAATCAACTGGAAGTCAACAATATCGAAGTTGTTTATAATGATATTGTTCAGGTGTTGCGTGGTGTCAGCCTCAATGTGCCTAAGGGTGCCATTGTTGCTCTATTGGGGACGAATGGTGCAGGGAAGACGACAACCTTGAGGGCAATAAGTGGCCTGTTGAAGCCGGAAAACGGTTTTATACGGGAAGGTTATGTGAAATTCAGAGAAAATGATATTACTAATCTTCTGGGAACCCACGTTGTTAAGCTTGGTGCTGTAATGGTTCCCGAGGGAAGACGTGTGTTCAAGCATCTCACTGTTGATGAAAACATTCGTGTTGGATCCATTACAAGAAATGATGGACTACAGAAAATACGGGAAGATCATGCCATCATGTACAAACATTTTCCCAGGCTATCAAATATTACCAACCGTATGGCCGGGTATTGTTCGGGTGGAGAGCAACAGATGATAGCGATAGCAAGGGCATTAATGGCTTCCCCTAAAATGCTTATGCTTGATGAGCCTTCACTTGGTTTGGCACCACTACTTGTCAACGAGATATTTGAAAATATTCAATTGATTAATAGAGAGATGAACACCACCATTCTCGTCGTTGAGCAGAATGCAAAAATTGCTCTGGGTATTTCTGATTATGCCTATATCATGGAATCTGGAAGGATTGTACTGGAAGGGCCGTCTAAAGAACTTCAGGAAAATCCTGATGTAAAAGAATTTTATATGGGAATCACGCAGGGTGGAGGACGAAAATCATTTAAAGAAGTGAAATCATATAAAAGACGAAAACGCTGGATGTAAAGCATGATTTTTTATGACATGCTGAAATTGGGAAAGGAGTAAATAATGAAATTCTTAGTAGGGTATAACGGGTCTGATGTTGCTAAGGAGGTTCTTGCCCTTGCAGCAGAGCACGCGAAACTCTTTCAGGCCAAGGTGCTTGTTGTTTTTTCTCTGGTTGGAGGAACTGGAGAAAATCCTGCAGATATCGATAAGGCACGGCAGGATCTTGTTTTTGCAGAAAAATTTCTTAAAGATAAATCTGTCGCCTGCGAAACTTACCAGCTGGCACGGGGAAGAGCTCCTGGTGAGGATCTTGTGAATTTTGCTGACGAGCACGAAGTTGATCAGATATATGTCGGTGTGGAGAAAAAATCGAGAACACAAAAAATAATAGTGGGCTCGAATGCACAGTATATAATTCTAAAAGCATCTTGTCCGGTTGTCAGTGTAAATAGATCTACTCGTTAATACCTGTTCTCAGACAAGCTCCTAAAAATTGTAAGTTACGTTTTGCCAACTGGGCCTTATTGTCAACAAGGTACTCACCCTCTTGTGGGGTTTCAGGCAACTTGAAAGGATTCGGGGGAAAATTCCATGGGACTTTATGATCTCTCTTTTTACGATCTGATAAATCGAAATGCGGTTACATTCGCCGGTTGTACATGCTGGTGTGAGGTTGATGATGATCGACAATTGACCTTTGCTGAATATAAAAAACAGGTGGATATTCTGGCTGCAGGTTTTGCACAGGCCGGAATTCAAAAAGGCGATCGCATTGGCATTGTAGGCAAAAACAGCCTGGAATTTTTTCTTATATATGGTGCCGCCGCCTTCCTTGGTGCTATCGTTTTACCGATCAACTGGCGATTGTCCATTGATGAAATTTGTTACAATCTCAACGACTGCGAGGCAAAAATACTTTTTACCGATGAGGAATTTCAAGTCACTCTCAAGGAAAAACGTGAAAAACTGTCTTCAGTTAAGGAAATTTTTAATTTAAAGGAAGATAAGGGAAATTTTTTACAGTTTGCTTCTTTGATGGATTCATCCTCGCAAACAAAACCAGCCGAAGTTGTGAGTTCAGACGGATTTGTCATTATTCATACTGCTGCAGTAGCAGGACAACCGCGTGGTGCACTGCTCAGTCATGCCAATATGCTTAATGCCAATGTTCATTTTGCATATTATCTCGGTTTGACTCAGGATGATGTCCACTTGAACCTTTTGCCACTTTTTCATGTGGGTGGGTTGTTTATGGCAACAAGCGTGTTCCACGCCGGTGGTTTGAATCTTAATATGAGCAAATTTGATGCTACAGTCGCTGCAAACCTCATTGAAGAAAAAAAGGTGAGTGTGTTTTTTGATTTTCCTCCAATTTTAGACTCTGTGTTAAAGGCCGCTGTCTCAGAAAACTGCAATATCTCTTCATTGAATGCTATTGTCGGTCTTGGTACACCCGAGGTAATTGAACAGTTTGAAACTGCCACAGGTGGTAAATATCACGTAATGTATGGACAGACAGAGACCTCCTGTCTTGCCACAATGGGAAAATATAGTGATATGCCCGGATCGGCAGGTAAAACAATATTGCTGGCTGATGTAGAACTCGTTGACGAATTTGACAAACCGGTACCCGTTGGTGAAGTCGGTGAGATAACGGTTAGGGGGCCAATGGTTTTTCTTGGCTATTGGGGACTGGATGACGATAACGCCTATACTTTTCGTGATGGCAGACACCATACAGGTGACCTCGGGCGCTTTGATGCGGACGGGTATCTTTTTTATGCAGGTCGGAAGGCTGAGAAAGAATTAATAAAGCCAGGTGGGGAAAATGTCTATCCCGCTGAGGTTGAGAAGATTGTTCTGCAGCATCCTGCGATTGCCAAAACAGTCGTTATTGGAGTACCGGATCCCAAGTGGAAGGAAGGAATTAAGGCGGTTTGCCAACTGAATGAAGGCGAGACTGTGACAAGCGAAGAACTGATCAGTTTTGTCGGAGAGAGGATAGCCCGTTTTAAAAAACCACAATATGTAGAATTTGTGGAAGCCTTGCCTGTGACAAAGGAAGGCTCTATCGATAGAGATGCTGTAAAATCTTTATACGGAAAAGCGTAGTTAATACAAAAAAACAGGCAGAATACGCATGAATATGCTGCGATACATTCTGCCTGTTTTGAGATGTGGAGGCACTGTTTTTCAGTCTTCAGTATCCCTGAACAGTTCCCTGCCAATCAACATTCGTCGAATTTCACTTGTGCCTGCGCCTATCTCATAGAGCTTGGCGTCCCGTAGGAATCTTCCCGTAGGAAATTCGTTGATGTATCCGTTTCCTCCAAGACACTGGATTGCTTCAAGTGCCATCCAGGTTGCTTTTTCAGCGGCGAACAGAATAGCCGCAGCGGCATCTTTACGTATGTTGCTGCCACTGTCTGCAGCTTTGGCTACAGTGTAAACGTATGCCCTACTCGCATTCCACGTGGCGTACATGTCGGCGAGTTTGCCCTGCATGAGTTCGAATCGTCCTATTGAATATCCAAATTGTTTTCTGACGTGTACGTAGGGCAGGACAACATCCATACAGGATGCCATAATGCCGAGTGGGCCGCCAGACAAAACAAGTCGCTCATAGTTGAGACCACTCATCAAAACATCGACACCTCTATCCAATTTGCCGATGATATTTTCTTTTGGAACAGCACAATTTTCAAAAACCAGCTCACAGGTTGGAGATCCTCGCATGCCAAGTTTATCGAGCTTGGGACTTGTTGAAAAACCGGGCATGCTTTTTTCTATAATAAATGCGGTTATACCCTTATGGTTCATTTTGGGAGATGTTTTTGCGTAAACCACAAGAACATCTGCATTGGGGCCGTTGGTAATCCACATTTTCGTACCGTTGAGAATATATTCGTCGCCATTTTTTACAGCAGCAAGTCGCATTCCCACAACGTCAGAACCTGCATTCGCTTCGCTCATTGCCAGGGCGCCAATATGTTCTCCGCTAATGAGTTTTGGCAGGTAACGTTTTTTTTGTTCATCTGTACCATTGAGCTTAATCTGGTTTACACAGAGATTTGAGTGTGCACCAAAAGCAAGGCCAACAGAAGCGGAGCCCCTGCTGATTTCTTCCATGGCGATAGTATGTTCAAGATAGCCCATTCCAGCACCACCGTATTCTTCGGCGACGGTTATTCCCAACAAGCCCATGGCCCCCATTTTTTGCCAGAGTTCAGGAGGGAAAAAATCATTACGATCAATATCATCAGCTAGAGGGGCAATTTCAGTAGCGACAAAACCCTGTACTGATTCCCGCAGTAGATTTGCGGTTTCTCCAAGACCAAAATTCAATTGAGGAAAAGTCTTCATGGTTTCTCCAGGTTCTCTGTAATGATTTGATTTTTTGCTAGGTCATAAGCTCCGGAATGTTTTCAAAGAAATCAAGTGATTCAGGGTTCTTTAAAGCGTCTTTATTTTTAACAATCTTGCCGTGAACAATTTTCTGTACAGCAAGTTCGACTTTTTTCATATTCAAGGTGTAAGGAATGTCTGGTACCTTTATGATTTTAGCAGGAACGTGTCTTGGTGAACTGTTCGTTCTTATACTGGTTCGTATATGATTTTTTAGAGAATCGGTTAGTTCTTCCCCAGGTTTCATTTTCAGAAAAAGTACTACTCGAGTGTCATTTTTCCATTTCTGCCCTATAACAACACTGTCTTCGACTTCCGCCATTTTGTCCATTGTTCGGTATATTTCAGCGGTACCGATTCTTACGCCACCAGGGTTTAGCGTGGCATCCGATCTTCCATACATGATAAGACCGCCTCTTTCAGTGATTTCTATGTAATCACCGTGTGTCCAGATACCTGGAAATCCCTCGAAATAGGCAGATGTATATTTGGCACCATCTTCATCATCCCAGAAGTAAATAGGCATTGATGGAAAAGGTGCGGTGCACACGAGTTCGCCTTGCTCTGCAATAACTGGTTCTCCATCATCGTTATAGGCAAATACTTTCATGCCAAGGCCACGGCACTGTAGCTCTCCCTCATAGACAGGGCCCATGGGGTTGCCTAGTGCAAAGCAGCCATTCAGATCTGAACCTCCGGATATGGACGCCAGTTGAAGGTCACTTTTCACCTCATCATAAATATAGTGAAAATCTTCTTTTGATAGAGGAGAACCTGTTGAGAGCAAGGATTTCATAGGGCTCAAATTAAACTCCTGACCAGGTTTTATGTCCGCATTTTTCAATGCTGCGATATATCCGGCACTTGTTCCAAAGATAGTGATTTTTTCATCTTCGGCCATTTGCCATAATGCGGCGGGTGATGGATGAAAAGGATTGCCGTCATACAGGATAAGAGTTGCACCTGTCATAAGAGCACTGGTAAGCCAGTTCCACATCATCCAACCGCAGGTGGTAAAATAAAAAATTGTATCTTCTCTTTTAACGTCGGTATGGAGAAAAAGCTCTTTTGCGTGATGGAGAAGAACTCCACCCGCACTTTGCACCATACACTTCGGCAGCCCTGTGGTACCCGAGGAATACATGATATAGAGCGGATGTTCAAAAGGGAGCTGTTCAAACTCTATGGTTGTCGAGTCATTTCTGGTGAAATCATCGTAATGAACACCATTTTTAATACCAGAGATATCCGCACATTCTTTTGTATAGGGAACAACAACGACTTTTTCAATTGAAGGTATCTGTTCAATAATACCAGCAATTTTTGCCAGGCTGTCCAGCGGCTTACCTTTAAAAAAGTATCCGTCTGCTGTAAATAGAACTTTAGGTCTGGTTTGACCAAATCTGTCAAGAACACCTTTTATGCCAAAATCAGGTGAACAGGAGGACCAGACAGCTCCAATACTGGTAGCTGCAAGCATGGCAATTATTGATTCCGGCATATTGGGCATGAATCCTACGACCCTGTCTCCAACTGTAACTCCAGCACTTTTCAAGGCAGTAGCGACCCTGGCTGTTGCGCTGTAAAGTTCGCTGTAGGTTAAAACTCTACGGATACTGTCTTCACCTTTAAAAATCAGTGCAACCTTATCATCATTGTAGCGCAAAAGGTTTTCAGCAAAATTCAAGCGACTGCCCGGAAACCATTTCGCTCCTGGCATTTTATTTGGATCATCAATAATCTTATCATACGTTTTCGAGGCCTTGATCAGTGTAAATCGCCAGACTTCAGCCCAAAATGATTCAAGATCGTCAATGGACCACTGATATAGTGCATCGTAGTCTTTGAAATCTGTGTTGCAGGCTTGGTTCACTTCCTGCATGAATCTGTACATATTTGTACTTTGGATTCGTTTTGATGACGGTTCCCATAATGGTTTTGGCATAGTCCTTTCCTTTTGTACTGAAAAAGCAGTACTAACACCCACATAAGCGGCAGATGTTAGTACTTTTACAAAATTATAGTGAAACGTGGTGATGAATTATCAGAGCCTTAAAAAGTAAAACCTTCAGGCAGCTGGCTTTCTGATGTTCCTTTGGGAACCCATGATAAATCAAGTATTGTGAAGGTTGGGCCGGTTGTTTTAAAAATAGGAACAACTTCCATGTTAAATTCCGGCTCTCCAAGGCTTAAATAGCTCATTAATATTGTAGCTACGCCATCAAATTCGATGTTGATAAATTTAATGGGTTTTTCCAAAACATTAAAGGCACCAGATCGTTCACATACCATAAAAGTATGTACTTTTGCGGTTGTTTTGGCGATATCTGTTAAATCAATAACGCTGTTTTTCCCCAGACAATCGGGACAGTGTGTGCGAAAGGGGATATATATAGTTCCTTTGGAGTCACAACCATCCTGATCGCAGCGGGTGGCCATCAGTTTCCCCTGGCTGAGAGATTCAAAAAATATTGCTTCTCCGCCATAGGAATGGATAAATGTCATATCCCTTGGGTTCGTTACCCCAAGCAGCTTCCAGTTGTCATCTGCGTCACGTATTGGTGTATTTGGTGTAAGGTGATGGAATTCACCTTTAAGCTTATACTTATTGTCTTTGACATAAACCTGTCCGAACATACTCATAATATCTCTCCTCTAATCGTCTTTATTTATCAAATGGTCAGGATCCATAAGGATGGTTGCAGTGACATGAGACCCTACACCTGCATGACTTATAGCCATGCCACGTTTGGCATCTTTTACCTGGAGGCTGGTCCAATCACTTGGCTTCTCGCGATTGTACTGTTTCCAGAGCTTATCGTCGCCATGAATTTCATCCCATCTGTTCCAGATATGTGTTGCTATTTCATAGGTCTGCATGATTCCGGTTGCACCAACTGAATGCATACAGCCTATTAAACCGCCGGAGAGATTTGACGGTAGTTTACCTGGTTCACCTGTATTGGGGTTAGTGTGATAGCAGTCACCCGATTCAACATATTCCCTGCCATATCCGTAGGGTCGGATACCAATATCTTCATATGTTTGGACATCGCTGATGGTAAAAGCATCATGAAGTTCGACTACATCAAGATCCTCAGTAGGGTCTGTGATCCCGGCCATACCATATCCGTAAAGGGCTGCCATTCTCGCGGCGAGAAAGCCGGTAAAACCTGGATAGCGATCTCCACCAGGAAAACGTTCGCCAAGATCTTTATACTGATCAGGAGTTTCATTTGGCAGAAGTGGTATATCCATATCAAGTCTATCTGCAGGTCGGAGGGTATGTGAACCGGCAGATACCCAGATACGTAAAGGTTTATTTTTAGAATTTTTTGTCAGTTGATCGGCTGTATCTTCATCACAAAGGATAGAACACGCTGCTCCAACACTCATCAGACAACAATCGAGAGCTCGGAGAGGATATGCAACTACCGGTGAATTCAATACGTCATCAACGGTGATTTTCATTGGTGCCTGAGCAAAAGGATTAAACCTTGCGTAACCATGGTGTTTAACAGCAATTTCGGCCAGAGTTCTTCTAAAAGAATCCTCAGATTTACCAAATATCTGCCAATACCGTTGGGCCATAACAGCGTAGTATCCTGTGTAAATATGACCAAGTGGAGATTCCCAGTCTTTATCTGCGGCACAGGATATCAGGAAGTTACCCTCATCAGTGGGTACCTCGTCCATACGTTCCCAACCCATAACCAAAACGCAGTCTGAGTAGCCTGAGGCTACAGCCTTCATGCCTTCCCACATGGTTGAGCCACCGGTTGCTCCCCCGGTTTTTACACCAACGTTACCAAGTGGATCGAGGCCAAGACGATCATGAATAACAGATTCACCAAGAAGTTGATCACCAAAATGATCTGCGAAATGACCATAATAACAGGTATGGATATATTTTTTTAATTCAGCAGGAGAGATGTCCAGTAAACCTGCAGCCATAGTAAAAGAATCAATGCAAAGTTCTTCGGTACGTTTATCTGGAAAGGCACGGTCAAATTTTGATTGTCCAGCGGTTACCAGGTATACTGGTCTCTGCAATTTTGGAATTTTCAACTGTTGTTTACTGAATTTAATCATACCTCGATCTCCTTGTTTGGTGGTGTCCAATGGGACACTTTTTAAGGTTGAGCTACGCTATCAAGCATTTTTTAAAGAGTTCCAACCCATAAGACAAAACTGATCTTTTTACTGGTATTGGAAATTCTCTGACTTTCAGGGTTTGACCAGAAATGAACAGAATCACCTGTTGTAAGAGAGACTTTTTCATCACTCAGCATTAGTTCTACATTCCCTTTCAGCACACAAAGGACTTCCTGGCCATTTTTAATATTTTTTCGAACAGGAATAGATTTCCCGGGTTCAATAACGAGAACTGAAGAATCTATAACGGTTCTATCCTCAGGCGGAAAAAATCTGCGAGTCACAAAACCGGTATGGGAGAGGTCAATATCATCCCATTCTGATTTTTTAATGAGAATTATTTTTTCCTGTTTGCTTACCTGAGTGAGAAGATCCCCTGCATTGACATCTATTGCGCTGCAGATACGCATCAGGGTTTCAACAGATGGAGAATTAACATCGTTTTCTACCTGGCTGAGAAAACCTTCAGAAATAGAGGCTTTTTCCGCAACGGCTTTCAGTGTCAGTTTCTTTTCTTTTCGATACCTTCGAATCAGAGTGCCAATATTCATACACGACCATTATGTGTGTTAAACGAGCAATAGTAAAAAAGAGGAGAAATATAAATATTAGTTATTGGTTAATATTAACCTATACTAAATATTTTTAGACTGTCAACAAGAAAGAGCATAACCAGGTACAAAAGCTGGAAGACAAGAAGGTAGGGCGGATGGAAGAGGTTGTGAAAAACGGGACAGACTGCTGTTAAGACATCTTTATGAGTCATCATGTTTAACCTATAGAAGACCTCTGTTCTATCGTTTTTTCCTATTTGTAGGATTTGCATATTTCGATTACTACTGTGCCCTAAATACAGTAGTAATCCAAAAAACATATCATTATTACAATAATTTGCAAATAAGTTCATAAAATGTATCTTGAAAACAATATACCGAATTGGCAATTTGATGATGAGTTTGATGGCGGTGAGGAGAGTTGTGGCAGGGTCATTGTTAACCTCTATCTCTACATCAGAAACCAACCATCTGATTACCGAATACTTGTCATTTCAAGAGATCCAGGTGCACCTGTCGAAATACCTGCCTGGTGCCGGATGACAAAAAACGAGCTCACATCCATGCAACACCCCTATTATCTAATCACTCTTAAACCAGTTTTAAAGAAGAGGTAAAAACATGTCGAATACATTCTGCGTTACAATCACTCACTGCAAAACTGATCCAGACAAGGCAACTCTAGGATTTGTGGTTGCTAATGCAGCCCAGGGTAGTGAGAAAGAAACCATGGTTTTTCTCAGCTCTGATGGGGTCTATTGCGCTGTGTCCGAAGAGATAGCCAAAGTGAATGAAGGTGCACCTTTTGCACCTCTAAAAGAATTGATTGATAAGTTCATTGAAGCAGGCGGCAAGATTTATGTTTGTACGCCCTGTATGAAAAAACGCAGAATATCAGAGACTGACCTTATCGCCAGCGCAACTCCCGCCGGAGGTGCCGCTCTGGTTGAATGGCTATCTGCCGGTTCGCCGGTAGCCAGTTACTAAAGTTCCGCTGCTTAAGGAAAAACCATAATGGAATTCGACCAAAATGGGTTTACACCCGATAATATTTTTGATGGTGGTGATCTGGATTGTGGTTCAGGTCTGATCCTCCTTATCCGACAACACATGCAACAGACTCCGGTTGGCGGAACCTTGGAGATGCGCAGTCGTGAGCCATCCGTGGCCACCGACCTGCCGCCCTGGTGCAGGATGGCAGGCCATGAATATCTGGGGCAAGCGGAAGGGGATGGATTTAGCAGATATTTCATTATGAGGGGAGGCAGTGTCACGAACGAAAAGGAGGCCCTGGAAAAGGATAAAGAGGATGCACAAAATTATCAGTGGCGATTGCGTGCAAGGGCTAAAGGTCACCTGACATCAGCTATTTACTGCCGTAATTTTTCTTTTGATACAGGACAATCTGCAAGCTTTGAGAAAAAAGATCACAACCCCTGTGCCATAGAATATCTACTTGCCGCCCTTGCTGGTTCTCTCAGCACCGGTTTTGCCACTGAATGTGCCAAAGCAAACCTGGAGATCGATGACATTGAACTGTCTCTTAGCTGCACACTGCACAATATTCTGGCCCATATGGGCCTGGAGGATGGCGATCCATCTCTGCAAACGATAGATTTGAAATGTTTCGCCTCGACTTTTGCCGACGAAGACAAGATCAGGCAGGCCTGGCAAAGAACAGTTGATCGCTCACCAATCTCTGCAACCCTGCAAAAAGCTGTAAGTCTCCACCTTAAACTTGTAATTGTATAAAAATATGCGTGAAAATAGAAGCTTTATCACAACCCAAGTCGGTTCATGGCCCCGTTCAAAACAGATGCTCAAGGCCCTGCGCTATTATCAGATGAATAAGATTAACCGTCGGGATTTTAATGCAGTTGCCGACAACGAGATTAAAAGGACGGTCGCTCTGCAAGAAAAAGCAGGCCTGGATATCCTTGTTGATGGCGAGCACAGACGGGAGAGTTTCTACGCCTTTATCACCGATAAGGTGGCGGGCACACAACTTATGTCTCTTGCCGAGATGCTTGATTATGTTGAGGATAAAGCCGAATTCGAAGAGATGCTTCGTACTATGGACATGCCGGCATCTGCGATAAAAAACCCGACCTGTGTAGGCAAGATCACCAGGCGTGAGCCCCTTGCTCTTGCAGATTATCACTTCCTGCGCACCCTCACCAGCAAGCCGATCAAAATCACCCTGCCTGGTCCCTACCTCCTCACCCGCTCCATGTGGATTAGTGCCTTGACCCGTAAGGTCTATCGAAATCATAAAAAAATGGCCAATGATATTGTGCGGATTCTGCGGGCAGAACTCATCGATCTCCGGGATGCTGGATGTGATTTTGTCCAGTTCGACGAACCGGTACTGACCGAGGTCGTGATGTCTGAGGACTGTGAGCGACGCACTTTTATGTGAGCCACCCTGGCCACCCGCCGTGATGCGGGTAAAGAACTTAAATTTGCAGCCGAGCTGATCAACCGAATCACCAAGGGCGTTGATGGTATCCGTATTGGGGTTCATGTCTGCCGTGGCAACTGGAGCAAGGACGAAGACGTTTTGCTCACCGGTGACTATACCCCTTTATTACCGGCCCTAAAACGTATGAAGATCAAACAATTCGTGCTCGAATATGCGACTCCAAGGGCTGGCGATATTGAGGTCGTAGGTAAAGCGCTCTCAGACCACGAATTAGGCCTGGGCGTTGTTAATCCTCGTACAGACGCAGTCGAGTCGGTTGACACAATTATCGCGGGGGCCGAAAAAGCCCTGGAATTTTACCAACCGGGCAAGCTCTTTCTTAATACTGACTGCGGTTTCGGCTGCTTTGCCAGTCGCTCGGTCAATGTGGAGCAGGTGGCTTTTAAAAAACTCTGCGCCATGGTGGAGGCAGCAAAAATCTTGCGCAGGCGACATGGTTAAAGCAAATTTCGTGCATTCCAGACTCGATACTCTTTCTCCTGCAGGTGGCGGGATCCTACTTGAAGGCGTCAGAGTATGCATCGTGTAGGCTAAGTGCAGCATCAAGGCGCTTATACCCCCTTGTGGGTATCATTGTTTTTCTTGCAACTTCTCCTTCAAATTTACTAATGGATCTGCATCCGGCTGTAATCCTTCAACACTGGTGAGAAAGATCAGTTCGTTCTTCGAATACATAAATGCATAGGCGGCAAGATAGCCTCCTGTTCCAACAGAACGTGTGGTAACAATGATTTCAGTTTGTTGATCATTATTTAAATCGTTAAGGATTATTTTTTCGATTGAACCATCGCGAGCATGGATAAGTCCAGAGATAAAAAATGTTGTTTCATCTGGTTGCGATGCAGGTTCATAAACACGTACATTTATACTACCAAGAGATCTCGCTTCGAAATCACCTTCGGTAACAACGACCATCTCTCCAGAAGGGAGTTTCGTTTTTTCTACAAATCTGACTGAGTCTGCAGCAAAAAGCTGGTATGATGTTAAAAGAATGACAATCGCTGGTAATAAAATTTTCATATGTATTCACATAGGTTGACTTTGTAATGGGATCTTGGCGTCAAACACATTATCATCTGATTATCTGATATTTTTTCTGTTACCAACATCACACATCCCTCGTCAAATTTTTCAACAGCATAGTCTGGATTTACTATGGGGAGTTATGTGTTGTTCTGATATGTGTCACAAGATTGCCCATGACATCTCTATTGCTTAATATTCAGACCTTCGTATAATGCAAGGGATTTTACTTTACCCTCTACTTTTCAAAACTCTCTCCAGAGTACTCGGAGTCGGAGTTTATGTCCTGTTATTTAAGGATGCTTTTCCGCCCTTTATCCTGGATTTTATATATTAACGTGCTACTCACCGTTTGTACCGAAAGGTTATCCCCATATGCGATTAAATACAAAGGGTGGATTGGAATTCATCTTACTTGTTGTACTCATTACATCGATAACACCCCTTAGCTTAGATGCTCTACTACCAGCCCTTACAGCAATTGGTACCTCTCTTTGTGTTAAAGACAGTAATGATTTACAGCTCATCATCTCTATGTTCGTTTTTGGGATGGTTTTCGGAGAGCTTATTTTTGGGCCACTTTCAGATGCCATCGGTCGCAAAATTGCAATTTTACTAGGTATTATTATCTATTGCGGTGGAACAATCTGCGCCATGGAAGCACAATCCATGGCGCAGATGTTACTTGGGCGAGTAATTCAGGGTATCGGTGTTTCAGGGCCCAAAATTGCCTCCAGGGCGATGGTTCGTGATAAATTCGAAGGGAACAAAATGGCCAGGGTGTTGTCTTTTATCCTGATATTTTTCATCCTTGTGCCAATGTTTGCCCCTGCCATAGGTCAGGGAATATTGCTTATTGCAGATTGGCGGGCAATTTTCATATTTTTCCTCATCATTGCCGGAAGTTCTACGTCCTGGCTCTTTTTACGGCAACCTGAAACTTTGGATCCAGCACTAAGACGACCACTTGCACTGAAACCTCTACTTGAGGCAAGTGGGTTAACTTTGCGACATACTAGGGTTATGTCCTGTACAGTTATTGCCGGGTTGATATTTGGCTTACTGCTTGTCTACATCAGTACCTCGCCTTCAATGTTTCAACATCTGTACGACAAGGGGACTAGTTTTCCTTTTTATTACGCAATTCTGGCTTCAGGTTTTGGTTTTGCAGCGCTTCTCAACAGCCATTTTGTTATGCGGTATGGTATGCATCGCCTTATGTTCTGGGGGCTTATTGGCCTGATCACCCTGGGCTTCTATCTGCTTTTTGGCGTAGTAATGTATAGTGGGGTTCCGCCCTTTCTCTATTTCATGATAGGCTGTTTCTGTCTGCTTTTCTGCCTTGGGATACTCTTTTCAAATGTCAATGCTATGGCAATGCAGTCACTTGGGAAAATCGCTGGTCTCGGCACCTCGATTACGTCAGCGTTTTCCAGCATCATTGCCGTAGCTCTTTCAATGGTTATTGGCAGTTTTTACAATAACACACTCTACCCGTTAACCATTGGTATTTTGATCTGTTCCGTTCTCTCCCTCCAACTTCTGAGACTAGCCCACCGTAGTTCTGAAGAGGAGGTCAATCCTCTTCAGAACCAGTAGAGATATCGCTTTGATGTTTTTCCACTTACAATTGTTTTGTAAGTGGAAACTTCATCGTAAGGTAAAAAAGACCGTAAAAGCACGTAATGTAACTTGGAGTGATAATATAATAATGCAATTGGCACCAAATTGGTTAAGATTCGAATCTTCATATATTTACCGTGGATTTTGAATGGAATCTCTTTCCAAAATAATAAAATATTCCCAGAATAAATATGTCACTTTTCCAGAAAAAAATACTCGCAAAGGCACTTACCAATAAGAAACTCTCTATTCCGGAAACACATCTTGAGATTCTGGAGAGTTGGAAAATAAGATTGAATCAGGCAACCTTCTTAAACAGACAGAGGTGGCGATTCACGCACCATTCACCCAGAATATCATGGCCGGAGTGTTGGGCTATACGCCGTTTGGGACAGATGAGAGTTGGACTGTTTCACGGGAGTATGGGGCCGCCAGCGGGGCAGTTGATTTGGCTCTGGGCCATTTTAGTGATGATAAGGCAAGTGATAATGTGATTGCTCCTTTTGAACTGAAGGGTGCCAAAACCAGAGATCTTGATGCCATTATGCCCGGTCGTCATAAAACTCCGGTTCAGCAGGCCTGGGATTATGCCCGTGATATTAAAGGTGCACAGTGGGTGTTGGTCTGCAACTATGTGGAGCTTCGCCTTTATGCTGTCAGTGAAACATCGCTGATTTATGAGCAGTTCAACTTAGCTGAATTAACCAACCCGCAACAATATGCCCGGTTTGTTCTGCTGCTTCATGCCGATAATTTCCTTACTGGAAAGACCGCAAAATTATTGAATCAGAGTCTGCTCGCTGATAAGGAAATAACGGTTCAGCTCTATGATGATTATAAAACACTGCGTGAGTTGCTTATCATTCATTTAATTGAGGGAAATCCTGATAAGGCAGCAACTCGCCTTATTGCCCCTGCACAAAAATTACTTGATCGTTTTCTTTTTGTTGCTTTTGCAGAAGATAAGGGGCTTATCCCTGAAACAAGTATCGGGGATGCATTTGAACATGCAGATCCCTATAATCCCAGGCCCATCTATGAAAACTTCAAAGGGCTTTTTCGTGCCATCGATTCAGGGAATAGTTCTCTTGGGATTCCTGCCTATAACGGAGGCCTTTTTGCAACTGACGATGAGTTGGATCAACTCAATATTTCCGATGAAGTGTGCCATGCAGTAAATGAACTTGCCAGGTACGATTTTGATTCAGAGGTCTCTGTGACTGTGCTGGGGCATATCTTTGAACAATCAATTGCCGATCTTGAACTGCTAACAGCCAAAATTGAAGAGGGTGACCTTCTGGTTCCGCCGCAAAAATCCTCTGCGGCGATGTCCAGGGATGGACGAATATCGCACAAGTCCGGGAAGGCGAGAGCGACAAGTGGTAAACGCAAACGACAGGGTGTCGTGTATACTCCTGATCATATCACTGCTTTTATTGTAGAGCATACACTCGGCAGTCATATCAGTGGTCTTTTTCAGGAATTGCTCAGCGGTTATGGCAAGTTTAAAAAGAATGGTTCAATTCAATGGAAGAAGGGAAAGAAGACAGAAGTAAGATTCTGGAACGGTTGGAAAGATATCTTGCAAAAGATAAAAATAGTTGACCCGGCTTGTGGCTCAGGAGCTTTTCTGGTTGCCGCATTCGATTATCTCCATAGTGAATACAGGCGTGTAGATGGGAAAATAGCCAGGTTGACTGGTACGAGTTACTCGATGTTTGATCTGAATAAAGAGATCCTGATCAATAATCTCTACGGTATAGATATTAATCCGGAATCCATCGAAATTTCCAAACTGTCCCTCTGGTTAAAGACGGCAGAACGGGGAAAATCGCTCACCTCACTTGATGAGAATATTATTGTAGGAAATAGTTTGGCTGTGGATACACCAGCACCGGGTGAGAGTTTTTGCTGGAAAAATGCATTTCCTGAGATCATGGAACAGGGCGGTTTTGATGTGGTGCTCGGAAATCCTCCGTATGTGCGGCAGGAACTGTTTAGTGACTTGAAACCGTGGCTTGCGAAAAATTACGAAGTGTATAACGGGGTAGGGGATCTTTACACTTACTTTTTTGAGCTTGGTTATAAAATGCTTAAAGATGGTGGTCGTATGGGCTATATTTCCTCTTCCACTTTTTTCAAAACCGGTTCGGGAGAGCAGTTACGCCGTTATCTTGCCGAAAAAGCAACACTGGAAAAAATTGTTGATTTTGGAGATCTGCAGGTATTTGAAGGGGTGACAACCTATCCTGCCATTCTGGTGATAGAGAAAGCTCAACCCCAGGCTGAGTCTTCCCTGGCGATTCTCGAGTTGCGTAAGAGTCTCCCTGATAATCTTAATCTATGTTTTGCCCAGGAGCATGGCATCATGCCGCAGTCACGGCTTGGTACACAAAGTTGGCAGTTGGAGGATGAGGTACTTGCCAGATTGCGGCAAAAACTGGTGCAGGGATACCCAACGTTGAAGGAAGTGTATGGATCACCACTTTATGGAATTAAGACTGGCTTGAATGCTGCCTTTGTTATTGATAACAAAACCCGGGATATGCTCATTGAGGAAGACCCCCGGTCAATAGAGATACTCAAACCGTTTCTTGAAGGGAAGGATTTGAAGAAGTGGCATGCGGAATCAAGGGGTTTATGGCTAATTGCCATACCCAAATTATGGACACGCCGGATGATGGGTAAAAAAACCGAAGAGATGCTCAGCGAAGATGACGCTTGGGTTTGGTTGCAGCAACAATACAGTGCTGTGGCAAATTGGTTGGAACCTTTTGCAGATAAAGGACGTAAGCGGGGAGATAAAGGGGAGTTTTTGTGGGAACTTCGGGCTTGTGCCTATTATGAAGAATTTGAAAAACAAAAGATTTTCTATCCAGACATAACGGATTCACCAAAGTTTCATTTAGATATTTCAAAGTCATATTCTGGGAATACAGGCTATTTCTTACCTATACATGATCTGTTTACATTGGCACTATTGAATTCATGTAACTTCTCCAAAAGTGTTGGTAAAATAAAGCGTGCGTTCGAACCCCTGCCCTTGTATGATGGGAAGCATGAAAAGCACATTCGATCAACTCACCAAAAACATTCCCAAAGAAGAC
>CAMZKN010000174.1 GCA_947311315.1 uncultured Desulfobulbaceae bacterium
ATACAACAAAACACAAAAACAACTCACTTCAATAAAAGCTATGTATGGCCTTCCACTGGTTAAAGATTTTCGTAAGATGCTATGCGACGGTTAGAATGGACTTTACCAACACTTTTGGAGAAGTTACGTTCGTGATTGTAGAACAACCGGAGGTGAGGTAAACAACCGTCATTTTTTGCGATGAGAGCCGAGAAGTGGCGTGTTGTGAGCCTGCTACGTGTAGTTGCTCGTACGTTTCAGGCCGCTGGAAGTCTCGTTTCCTGCCCATTTTCGACGTGTTTGGAATTATGGAGGAGAGTGTGGGATTAAGTGAAAAAATTGTTGAGTCAGCCATTGAAATATTTTCTACAATGGTCATGATGGAGATTTCAGAGAATGGAACCCCGTTGACAGAAACCATTCCTTTGACTGATACTATTTCTGGTGTAATTGGCATGGCGGGAACTCATAAAGGTGTGCTGGCCATTCATCTCCCACATAATGTTGCGATGGCTATTACCGGTAGTTTTCTCGGTATGGATGTTGATAGCATCAATTAAGATGTTGAAGATGCTGTTGGAGAACTTGCTAACATGCTGGGCGGAAATGTCAAAACGATTCTCTCAGATAAAGGTAGGGATATAGATCTTTCCATGCCCACGACGATATCCGGTCGCCAGTATGATTTTCAACCAACCAAGGAAGTTGAGCGAATTGTTATTCCATTTTCATGTGATGTAGGAGAATTTTTGATAGAAATGCAGCTGGAAAAATAGGTGATGTATAGAGCGTATATGAGTTGTAATTAAATGTCTTGAATAAAGGAATATATGATGGAGAGCAGTTTTAATATTGGAGAAGAAATCGTCAAAGGAACGAAAGATGTGTTTTCGACCATGCTGATGGTGGAACTTGAAAGTGAAACTGTCTGTAAATCCTGTCCCATCGAATCTAATCTGACGAGCATGATAGGGCTTGGAGGAGGTATTCGGGGTATGCTCGCCATCCATTGTCCGGCATCAGTTGCAACTGCGATCACTGGTGGCTTTCTTGGTATGAATGTCGAGGAAATCAATGAAGATGTTAAGGATGCTGTGGGGGAAATTGCCAATATGATTGCCGGTAATCTTAAGGTTTCTTATGCAAGTGTAGATATGAAAATTGAACTGGCTATCCCGACATCTATAATTGGTGATTCTTTTGTTGTAACCGGTATTGCAGACGCTTCAAGAATAATTGCTCCCTTCACTATGCCTGCTGGAAAATTCTGGGTTGAACTGATGTATGTTAATAATACCTGAGCAGTTACAGTTCAGAGGTAATAGAAACATAGTATTATGAACCCCGTGAGTAGTTACCCTGAATGCTCTGAATTTCTTTTTTTCCTGAACATTTTGCTTTTCCTGCCGATAAGAAGACATAACTCCTGGAAATTAATTCCGCCCTTTCTATTATGATTATAATCTTTTGAGATAGCTTTGTATGGATCCCCAGAAACGAATTGATAAAATAATTGATGCTGTTGAAACACGGATTCAGGAAGAAGTAGGTGGCCTTCTTGGTGTTGAATTTACTTTGATTGGCGGCAACAGGGAACCTGCAAGCAAAGAAGATGCTTTCGACGATTTACTTGGCAAGCAGGTCTGTGCCAAGATGGATATCACAGGTGATGTCAGTGGGGAAGGGTGCCTGCTGATGGGTATTAAAGATGCGATTCGTCTCGGTGGAACCCTTGTTATGCTCCCTGCTTCCGAACTTGAAGAGGTTATGGGCAGGGAGGAATATAATGAAGAGCTCGAAGATTCTTATGGTGAAATTGCAAATATAATTGCAGGATCTTTCACAACTGATTTTGAAGAGATGTATCCGAAATCCCTTCGATTTGTCAGGAAAGAACAGGAAGTGCTGCATCCGGCCAAGGTTGATATTGCATCCGATGAGCCGGTTAAAGAGCAGTTGTATTACAGAATCGTTTTTTCGATGGCTCTTGATGGCAAGCAAATGGGTGACTTGATCATGTTGATGCCTGCTGAACCATTTGAATTGACATGGGATGATGCAAATGCAGATGAACCCGTCAAGGAAACTGATGCTGAATCGCCATCGTCTGAAAAGATAGCAGATGATGTTTCTCCACCCGAGGGTTCAGAAGCCGCCAAGCCACCGGTTAAAATTGATGTTGTAAAACAGAAAAAAAGAGTCGACAGAATATTTTCTGAATGTGAGAAGAGATTATCCGATGAGATGACAGCACTTCTTGGTGTTGATGTCCTTTTTTCTGATCAGAGAAATCAGTTTATAAACAAAGAGGATTTCTTTTTTGAACATGCCTCAGGAAAACAGGTTATTGCCGACTTGGAAGTTGTTGGTGACAGAGAAGATTCAGGATATTTTTCCATAAATCTTAAAGATGCTATTCATCTGGGTGGTGTTTTGATCATGCTGCCGCCCTCAGAGCTTGAAAATGTTGTTACAGAAGAAGACTTCGGAGATGATAGTCAGGATGCCTATGGCGAAGTTGCAAACATTATATCAGGCGTTTATACCGCAGTCTTTGAAGAACAGTACAATGAGAATATAAGATTTATAAGAAAAGAATTACATAAAATAGTTCCTTTGAAGGTTGATGTCGAATCTGACACACCATTTACCGATAGAACATATTATATCAGTAGTATGTCCCTCACTGTTGACGGCAAGCAGTTGGGGGATGTGCATATGATTATCCCTGCCGACATGTTGCATCTTGAACCTATGTCTGGGGAAAATGATGTAACTGATAATGCGGTTGATGGTAAAAGTGCACAACAAACAAATGAACAGGCCGATTCTACTCCGGACACCACAGTGAAAACTGAAACGGATAGAGTCAGTGAACCTGAATTTGACTTTGAAAGACATCGAAAAAGAGTTGATAAACTTCTGGAATCGTGTCGTCTTAAAATTGCGGAAGAAGTAGGGGCAATGCTTGCTGTTGACGTCACTCTTGATAACATGGAAAATAAGGTTATCAGTAAAGAGGATTTCTTTTATGAGGAAGTTTCAGGAAAACAGATAATAGCCAATTTGGATCTTGTCGGTGATATACAGGGAAAAAGCTATCTTTCGGTCAATGTGAAAGATGCTATTCGTATTGGTGGTATTTTGATCATGCTGCCTGCTTCTGAGTTGGATGCCGCAATTTCAGAAGAGTCATTCAGTGAAGACGCTGAGGATGCTTATGGCGAAATTGCCAATATTATATCCGGTGTCTATACCGCCGTATTTGAAGAAGGGTATATAAAAAATGTCCGATTTGTGAAGACTGAGTTGCTTCAGGTTTCACCGATGAAAGTTGATATTGAATCCGATGAACCAATGGAGAATCAGGACTATTATCTCTCAAGCATGGATTTGACTCTTGACGGTAATGGTTTGGGCAAGGTGAATTTTATTTTGCCGGCGAAACTGATGCAACTCGCCGTTCCTGTGCAGGAAGAAGTACAGGAAGAACAGGTTACTGAAAAAACTAAAGCGCAAACTACACCAGGGGCTGCTGAAAATAGTTCTCAGTCTTTAAACAATGAATCTGAGCATCAGGCAGTTGATATACTTCTGGTGAGTGATAATGTTGGCGAAGAAGAGAAAATAAAGGAAGCTCTTTCAACTATGGGATATTTTGTCAAATCGATTTCTTTTCAAGACGATGTTCAAGGGTATATCCCAGGGGAATTGAAGGCAATTTACCTGGTAATGGACGAAGTGAATGAGTTGGCCTTTGGTGCGGCTATTAAAATTAGCAGTTCCTGTACATTACCTCTTATTGCAGCAGGGTCGGGATGGACAAGATCTAAGGTGATCAAGGCTATGAAATATGGTGTACAGGACATCCTGCTCACCCCCGCAAGCCAGGAAGACATAAAAGAGAATGTTGCCAATAATCTTATGAAACTTGCAGCGTAACTGCTCACAGGCCCCCCATCTTCGCACGGTCACATTTCAAACCTCCCAAAACCCTTCAATATTTTTTTTCTTTATTTTTTCCAGAAGAGTTGTTCTTTTTAAATTCAAAAGACGTGCCGCTTCTTTTTTGTTTCCTTCAGTGAGTTTCATGGCTTGAATGATGAGTTGTGTCTCATAATCATTTATCAACTCGTTGAAATCTATCTCTCCATTTTCCCACAGCATCTGGTTTTCCCAAGGATCTGTGGGGGATTGGGGTATCCCTCCATGGGAATTGTTTTGGCTGATCTCGGTCGGTTCTGTGCTGCATTCCGGGAAGTCAAAGCTTTGAAATTTTTCAGGTAGATCTGTGAAACCAACCTCTTTGCCGCTGTAAAGAATGGACATGTATTGAATTAAATTTTCCAACTCTCGAACATTACCTCGCCATTCAAAGTGAGTGAGGGCTTTCATTGCCTGGGAAGAAAAGGAAAAGATATCTCTGCCCCGATTTATGGAGTATTTTTCTTGAAAAGTATCTATAAGAAGAGGGATATCTGAAGATCTTTCTTTGAGCGAAGGGATATTTAAGGGAATAACGCTGAGCCGATAATATAAATCTTCTCTGAATGTACCTTCGCGGACAAGTTGCTCAAGATCACAGTGAGTCGCGGCAAGAATTCGAGTGTTAACAGGGATGGCTTTAAATGCCCCAACGGGTTCAAATTCTTTTTCCTGGAGAACGCGTAAAAGTTTGGCCTGAAGCGAAGCTTTCATGTCACCGATCTCATCGAGAAACAGGGTTCCTTTATCAGCATACTGAATTCTACCTGGTTTATTGGTAGTGGCACCGGTAAACGCTCCTTTAGTGTAACCAAAAAGCTCACTTTCCAGGAGATCATCAGGGATAGCAGCACAATTAACAGGCACAAAATTGTTTTTGTGCCTTCTGCTCTCGGCGTGAATGGCTTTTGCAACCATCTCTTTCCCCGTACCAGACTCCCCACGAATAAGAACCGTTGCGATATCGTCATCAGCAACCATGGTAATTATCCGAAAAAGATCCTGCATAACACTATTGGCGCCAATCATACCGTGAAAAGAAGCGGTTTTAGGGATTGCTTGTGGGGGGGGAACAGTCTTTTGCTTTGACAGGGTTGCATGAGCTCTCTTTAGAGCAAAGGCTGTTTCGATTGGATCAAGTGGTTTATGAATGAAATAGATCAGGTCGAGTTCAAGTATCTTTTTTAGTACATCTGGCTGATCCGCGGGAATTACTGGGAGGATAAGGGTGCCTGGATGCTGTTTTTTGAGAGAACCTAAAAAAGAAAACCCATCTTCAATTTTAGAAAATTCAAGGTCGATAACAAGAATATCTACAAGGAAATTCTCCAGGCATGTTTTAAGATCCTGACTGTTAACTGCGTTTTTTACTGGACAGCTGAGTTCATTGCCAAGTTCCCTGGACATTGAAAGTAGACCATTTGGCTCTCTGTCGGCAAAAAGAATTATAGATGTCGCTGCCATATATTTTTCCAATAAAGTACTTTTGTGATATCAGTGAATCAGATTGATGCTTGAATGAGATCCGCAAGTTTACTTGACGTTCTTCTCATATTCAGGCTGAGGAGTCGCGCGATTTTCTGTATTACTTTGATACCAACAGGAGGATATCTTTCAGCCAGTATCTCAAAACCCTTGTCGGTAAGTGTTACCATTGTTGTAGCCTGTTTGGCTATAACTGTTGCAGATCTTGGGGATTTATCGATAAGCGCCATCTCACCAATTGAGCTTCCTTTGGTTAAGCGTACCAACGCTATATTTTCACCTGTATCAGCTCTTTTGAGTACTTCGAGAATTCCATTGACCACAAAACCCATGAAAGTACCCTGATCTCCTTCGACAAAAAGATGTTCACCTCTTTGTAAATGTATATAGCTCATGTGTTTTGCAAGAATAGAGAGCTCATCAACATTAAAATTGGAAAAAATAGGAAGGTTAATCAGAAAAGAACGAGTTTCTTCCTCGCTTTCGCTTATTTTAGAATGTTCCATTTCTCGATTAGTAGAAAAAATTTGTGCTTATCGATAGCCCCTGAAGTGATCATACACTGGCATCACTAAATACTCACAAGAATCATATCATATCAAAAGAACAAAAAACAATAGTGTTTTCTTACGGCTATAAGCTTTTTCTGTAACTTCTCCAAAAGTGTTGGTAAAATAAAGCGTGCGTTCGAACCCCTGCCCTTGTATGATGGGAAGCATGAAAAGCACATTCGATCAACTCACCAAAAACATTCCCAAAGAAGACAAAGAAA
>CAMZKN010000175.1 GCA_947311315.1 uncultured Desulfobulbaceae bacterium
GGTGCTCCATATTCGTGCAGGCACATTTGCCCGTTATAGCCCCTCTATACCGGCTAATGTGACCGTGCGAAGATGGGGGGCCTGTGAGCAGTTACACAGATACTTTAGTTATTACGTCATCAGTATATAGCATGTGAAAAAATATTGAAGTAAATCTCAAAAAATGTTGTTGTGAAAGAGATCAATCCAACTGATATACGTACGATTCTCCACAATCGAGATTAAATTTAATCATAAGGCTACTTTGCAAAATTAGATTTTGCAAGATAGCCTAAAGGGAGCATGCCCCCATTATGTTAATTGATAAAAGTTATTTCCTGGAACTTGCATCCACTTCCCCTGACAGCATATGCAAACGACTCCCCTGCACCTACAACACAGCAGAAGGGAACTACTCAATATCTCTCTGGGGAGATGAATATTGTATTGATCCAAAAAAAATGACCATCTACTGCACAGCCACACCGGACAAACCAAGCCACGAATACTTCCCACTTTTTATCATCTATTACCTGCTCAAAACACAACCTTTCACTGCGAATAATGAATGGATTTCTGAAAATGATATCCCGGGAGGCTCCACTTTTTTCCGTGGGCCACATTTGGTTCCCACCAATGATATGAGTGAAAGATTTGGTAATGATATAGACGCATTTAGCGATAAATGCAAAAAACTGGGCGGCACCCCTCTTGAGATGGCAGATGCATCATTCTCCATTGAAATTGCACCCCAACTTCATGTGGCAGTTCTCTACTGGGTGGGTGACGAAGATTTTCCGGCAGAAGCGAAAATTCTTTACGACAAGACAATATCCGACCTTTTTCCACTCGACATTGTCTTTGCACTGGCAGTCGAAGTATGTACTCGAATCGGCAGTCCGCACATATAAGTCAGTGCCCCACGGGGGGGGCACTAAGTGGTTTGCGACTAAAATGGGTCTTTTGAATAAAGTATAACCCAAATTTCCAGCTTTTAATTGCTGCTTTTCAGTAGTAAGGCACTAATCAATCACAACCGCAAGAACCACCACAGCTGCAGCTGGCGGCAGCCCTGGCAATCGACTGTACAATTTCCCTGCTCTCCGCCTCTTTTACAGAGAGCACATGTATATTCAGGTGTATTGTCTCAGGGACGGTCTGCAAAGACAACACTTGTTTCAAAAGAGAAAAATGATGGCCGAAATATTCATTTGCCTCCGCTGCCGGAACAGTTAAAGTGCAATGTTCGCCTTCCTTTTTGCCCTTGAGAGCCAACTCAAAAGAGCTCAACCCTTCCGTTGCAACCCCAAAAATAAATTCAAACTCAACACCAGAATCTGCAACAGTTTGAGCCCCAGATTCCCCTGCAAGAGCAAGAGAAAGTTCCACTTTAGCCAATACATCAATAGTAATAGTCAATATTTCACCCTCCCGTTATGCAGGTTACCTGCAAAAAGAATAAACAGTTGTAGGAAAACAAGATAATAACTATATTGGCATCTACCAGTAAAAATTTGCACCTGGAAGGAGAAACCATGGACAAAGCAGAAACGACAACTCCAAAGGAAAATACAATGCAGGAAACAGAGAAACCTGAATTTCTTGACTGGGCAATAGATCTTTTTAAAAAAATATTGGAATACAACTGGATGGGATACGGGACGAAAAAAAGTTTTTAACTGAGTTCTCCTTTGCAGGGTGTTATCCCCCGGAAATTGCCGGGAATATATCTATAACATCACCATCTTCCACCAGATCATCTATCTTTACAATCGTGCTGTTTCGTACAGCCATGATTGTAGCGAAATCAACATTTGGTTTGGTACAGCATAACTGCAGTACCTTCGCCATCGTTTCCGGCTTATGGATATCGACTCTGATAGTGCCGATATCCATAAGTTTAAAATTAACGGTTACCACTGTCTGGCCAACGCAGATTCTTCATCTGTGATATCCATGACTTCTCCGGTCTCAGGCTGGGCTTCTTCATAAAATGTTTCAGAAAACCTGTAGTCCTGAGCGGTAAGACCAGCATCTGTATTAAATTGATGCTCAATCTTCAGAGTCTCTTTCACGACATCATCAAATTCTTCCGCACCAATCATAACGCCATATCGGGAATTAATAAGATCCAGCAAAGGGGTCATATCATTTCTAACAGAGTACCGAACAAAGTTACACATACCCATTGCATCCATACGGGAACCGATTACCTGAAATTTTTTCGACAGAGCAACTTTTCCCTCTTTACTTGTGGGAACTTCTTCATCACGCAGGGTAAAACCAAAAGTGTGATCGGCACCCATGGGTGAAGAAAGATAGGTCATGGCCATCCCTTTTGTCCCTCTCGGCTCATATGCGGGAATGGCCTGTCCAAGAACATGCGGAGCATGTCGAACGCCAAGTACCTTCGCAGCAATCCTACAACCGGAAGCAAGTATACGCCCAAGAGGTGTAAGATTCCTCACTTCTTCCATCAGCTTGACAGCACCTTCAGTATCACCAAATTCAACAAGACCCGCTTCCATGGCAACTCCTATTGCGGCACCAACATCAAGGGTATCCACTCCTGCATCATTGGCGATACGATTCAGCATCGCAATGGCATCAAGATCTTTCAGACAGAGATTCGATCCCATCAAAGCCATGGTTTCATATTCAACAGGTGAACAGAGCAGTTTACCGTTTTTATCAGGATAGACATTAGAACACTGAATAGCGCAGGGATTCATACAGGCATGCTGTGTTTTTCCTTCTCCACCCCGCTCTTTTATGATGTCATACATTGCCTGAGCATTTATTTTCTCAGCTCCTTCAAGTACACCATGACGGAAATTTTTGGTTGGTAACACTTTCAGTGCCTGGCAGATATCGACCATAGCCGCCGTACCGTATTTGGTGAATTGGGTAGATACGGGATTTTCCTTTAAAAGTTGGACGATCTTTTTCGAACCCGCCTTAAAACCATCGGAATCCTTAAACTCGGCTTTCACCTCCCCATCATTAAGAACCACCATTGCAATAATTTTTTTAGACGCCATCACGGCACCAAGCCCACCTCGTCCTGCATATCTGGAACAGACACCATGGGGATCAGAACAAGCAATACCTGTTGCGTGCAGAAGTATTTCGGCGGTGGGGCCGATGGTCATACAACCAGCTTTGGCACCAAATTTTTCGCTAAGTAGTTCAGACTTTTCATAAACTCCTTTGCCCGCAAGAAACCCACCATCTACAAGCTCGGTTTTTTCTTTACCAATAACAACTATTTTCCAGGCAGCATCACCTTTTGGAGCATCTTCAAGAGCAATACATCGCAAACCCTGTTGGGCCATTCTTGTACCAACAATACCACCGGCATTACTTTCTTTAATGCCACCGGTAAGAGGACTTTTCCCACCTATACTGAGTCGATCTGAGCTGGAAGTAATTGTTTCGGCCAACACCCCTGTACAAAAGAAGAGTTTATTTTTCCGGCCCAAAGGATCACACTCAGCCGGAACTTCACGACTGACAAGCCGAGAAGAGAGCGTACGACCACCGAGCAAAAACTCCTGTGAGTCAAATTCTTCAGTCCTTATTTCACCGGTCGCTGTATTAATTCTTAGAATCGAAAACATTTTTTTCTCCATTACTTGTCCGAAAATCTATCTTTGAGACCACCAGGTCATTGTATACAATTTTTGCATACACTTTTTTAGGCGAATTCGGGCAACAAGTCAAGCGGTTTTTAACCCATATTACCAACAAGACACCACTCTAAACTTAACGCCCTACCGGCGGATTCTAAAAAGAGAATGTCGGGGGTAAGCGCAGACTTCGATATCGATCGGAATAAAAAACAACGGATCAAGGGGTTTTCCCCTTCTGCGGTTCAACACTCCTTGTTCGGCATTCGATATTCGTCTTTAATGCTCGTTATTCATTTTTTAAGCTTTGAAAAAAATGAATATTCCTATGCTATTAAACTATTTACACCTCAGGCTGATACCACCGTAATCGCAGGGCATTACTGACCACGGAAACAGAACTAAGTGCCATAGCACCACCACCAATCATGGGATTAAGAGTCGGCCCACCAAAAATTGCCAGCACGC
Organism: uncultured Desulfobulbaceae bacterium; assembly: GCA_947311315.1. GTDB lineage: Bacteria > Desulfobacterota > Desulfobulbia > Desulfobulbales > Desulfocapsaceae > Desulforhopalus_A. The sequence goes on from CAMZKN010000175.1 coordinate 4,077, forward strand.
CTGCGGCCACAGGAATTCCCACTATATTGTAGGCAAAGGCCCAAAACAGATTTTGTCGAATATTGCGCAAAGTTGCACGGCTGAGACCAATGGCGCGACAAACGCCGGAAAGATTGCCTGTCATAAGAACAATGTCAGCAGATTCAACAGCCACATCTATACCCGTTCCCATGGCAATGCCGACATCGGCCTGAACAAGGGCCGGAGCGTCATTTATGCCATCACCGACCATGGCTACGATTTCCCCTTGTTCCTGTAAACGTACAACCTCCTCCACTTTATTTTCAGGTAAGACCCTGGCGACGATTTTCGTAATTCCGGCCTGACCTGCGACAGCCTGCGCTGTTTTTTCGTTATCACCGGTGAGCATGACTATCTTCATGCCCATGGACCGGAGCCTGTCGACGATATCTCCCGCTTCTTCCTTTAATGGATCCGCAATCGCAAGCAGTGCAGAAAGAGTGTTATCGACCGCCAGATAGAGAACCGTTTTCCCCTCACCTGACAACGTATCCGCCTGTAACTCGATTTTTTCCGAAAGACCGTCTACGCCTTTTTCCAACATATATTCAATATTGCCAAACAAAACATTATATTCTCTACTTTCAAAATCGAGAACTGCAGCAATCCCACGCCCCGGTTCCGCCCGGAAAGATGCTACCCCAGGAACAAGACAACCTTTGCGGGTGGCAGCCTCAAGCACAGCCTCAGCAAGAGGATGCTCGGAGCTGCTTTCAGCACCGGCGGCAAGACTCAACAATACATTTTCATCGACTCCTGAAAGCGGTATCAAATCAGTTACTTCAGGTTTTCCCCTGGTAAGAGTCCCGGTTTTGTCAAAGACCACACAACTCACTTTTTGCGCAAGCTCGAGCACCTCACCATTTTTCACAAGGACACCAAGTTGAGCTCCACGTCCGGTGCCTACCATTATGGAAGTGGGTGTGGCGAGTCCCATAGCGCAGGGACAGGCAATAACCATAACTGCGATAAAGATTCGTAAAGAAAAACTAAAATCAGCACCACCAATGAAAAACCAGCTAAAACCTGCAATCAGGGCAATAACCATAACAGTCGGCACAAAATAGAGACTGATCCGATCGGCAAGATTTGCAATTGGTGCCTTTGACCCTTGAGCATCCTGCACGAGCCGTACAATGCGGGCAAGCATGGTGTCGTTACCCACTTTGTCAGCGCTCATAGTCAACGCCCCGTTTTTATTAAGGGTACCTCCAAAAATCGCATCCCCTTTTACCTTCACAACCGGCATGCTTTCACCGGTGAGCATCGATTCATCCACCGAAGATTCTCCCTCCAGGATAGTTCCATCGACCGGAATTCGCTCCCCCGGTTTTATCAACAGACAATCCTGCAGTTTGACATCGGCGACCATCACCTGACGCTGGCTGCCATCGATAAGAAGAGTAGTCATCTCCGGTGCAAGCTGCATAAGTTGCTTTATAGCATCACTGGTTCTCGCTTTTGACTTTGCCTCCATATATTTGCCTAAAGAGACTAAGGCCAAAAGCATAGCCGCAGATTCAAAATACAGATCATGTGCACGGGCGACGCTGTCAATACCCAAAGCTATTTCCACAAGGTTCCAGGTGGAATAGATAAACGCAGCACCTGTACCCATGGCAATAAGAGAATCCATATTGGGAACACCACGAAAGAAAGCAGGAATACCACTTAAATAAAAGTTTCGCCCCAAATAGAGCACAGGCAGAAGAAGCAGAAATTGAACCAAAGCTTGGGTAAATGGAGCGGTATCGGGATGAATAAAGCCTGGCAGACGAATTCCCACCATCCCGGCCATGGATAAAGACATGATACAAAACGCCAGGATAAAAGAGGGAACCAGGTTCCTCTTCATTGTTGCCAGGCGTTCTGCTGCATCCTCTGCATCCTGGGCCGTATTCGCCCCATCTTCTGAGACTTCTGCGCTAAATCCAAGACCTGCAATTTTTTCCTCAATTGTTGAAAAATCGATCACTGCCGGGTCAAAGGCAAATTTTGCCCGCTCGGTGGCCAGGTTGACCGAACATTCGTCCACCCCGTCAAGATTACCAACCACTTTTTCAATACGTGTCGAACATGCGGCACAATGCATGCCAACAATCTGTGCCTCTATATTTTGATTTGCCATAATAATTTTGATAGTATCGTAAAAACTCTTTATCCGTGTTGAGAAAAGACTCGCCTCGATCTTCTTTTTACATAAGCACAGCACACTCCAAAATCAATGTATACAGATCATTACACCTCAGCGTTTATCATCAAGTAAACTGACAACATCTGCAACTATTTTATTGCGTTCACTTTGTTTTTTTAAGAGAGGTGCTATACTTCCGATAATCAACCGTTTTCAAACCCTCTGTAAAATTCAAGACAACCCCCCATGCACACTTTGCCAACCAAAACTTCACTGCGACTTTCAGGGCCTTTACTGATCATTCTACTCACCACTTTTATGCTCGGTGGTTTACTGGCATTCAACACCATACAAAATATGAGCCGCGAACAGAAAATCATGGAAGATTTCCTGTTTAGCGAGGGCATAACCCTGATTCGCACCTTTGAGGCCGGAGCAAGAACCACCATGATGCAGGAAATGATGGGGGGAACCCGGCCCATAAAAGCTCTGATACAGGAAACAGCAAAGACCAGACGTATAGCCTATATCACAATAGTAACAGAAGACGGCACGGTCGCCGCCAGCAGTGGTGATCATAACCTTACATCTGACAGGGAACTCGCCCTCAGTGTCTTTAAAAATCGCCAACCGCTGACTGCCATCACTACAGGAAATGACGGGGAACCTATATTTGAGATTACGTCCATCTTTCAAGCCTTACCACCGGAAAATATGGGCATGATGGGGATGATGGGGCAGCAATACCAGCGGAAAAACCCCACAACAACCATGCTGGAAGAAGGTCGCGCGGTGATCCACCTTGGCCTCTGCGCCGGTGAATTTATGCGGGCAAGAAAACAGGATTTCAACCATTCTCTTTTTATGGGCGGGCTCCTTTTTCTCCTTGGCAGTTGTGGCTTTTATTTTCTCTTTCTCTACCAGGGTATGCGCGTCACCAGGTCAACACTTGCAAACATACGGCTCTATAATAAAAATATTATTGAATCCATGCCCGATGGTTTGCTGACCTTGGCCCCTGATGGAAAGATTGTCGCCTGTAACCCCAGGATGCTCGAATTTGCCGCAAAGAAATTTACTGAAATGGAAGGGAAGCTGCCGGGTGTATTATTTGATAAGTGGCCTGCCGCTGCCTCTAATGACAACACGACCTCCCCCCCGTTTTCATACACGTTCAATCATGAAAACGGCCATGAAATCGAAGTCGAAATAAGCAGCTCGCCATTGCGGGATGAAGAGGGCAACAACAACGGTACGGTTTATCTTTTAAGGGATCTCAGCCAGATACGTGCCATGGAAGCACAACTCGCCCGTTCCCATCGTCTTGCCTCTCTTGGCAGGATGGCCGCTGCCATTGCCCATGAGATCAGAAATCCTCTGGGTACCCTGCGGGGATTTGCCCAATATTTTGGCAATACAGCCACTGATGAGGCATCCAGAGAATACAGTACATTGATGATCAGCGAGGTGGATAGACTAAATGAGTCAATATCCTCCCTCCTGCAATTTTCCAGATCTCGTGAGCCGGAATGCACCCCTGTAAAACTCATAGACCTTTTTGCTAAAGCCCATCGACTTTTACAATATGATTTTCAGGAAAAAAATATTTCTCTGCAGAGCAAAACCAGTTATGCTGGTGCCATTTTTGCCGATGGTGACCTTCTCCTGCAGGTGATCCTCAACCTGCTGAAAAACGCGATCCAGGCCAGTCCCACAGAGAGCACAGTTACCATACGATCCAGCCAAGAAGGGGATACTGTCCGAATTATGGTTCGAGATAATGGCAAAGGCATGAGCATTGAGGAGCAGGAGCAGATGTTCGACCCATTTTTTACCACCAGAAAATCAGGTACAGGTCTTGGTCTTGCCGTCAGTTACCAGATTATTGAGCAACACCATGGATTTTTTGAGGTTGAGTCCAGGCAGGATACCGGTACCTCAATCACCATAGTATTACCTGAAAACGCTCCATAAATAGTGAAAAACATGAAAACCGAGAAAATGACCTCCAGGATTCTTATTGTCGATGATGACAAGGCCCATCGCACCATGCTCAAGGCAAATCTTGCCGGGGCCGGATACGATATTATTGAAGCGGATGATGGAGATCAGATTCTCCCTGTTTTAGCCGAAAACGACGTTGACCTGATTCTACTGGATCTGAAGATGAAACGTATGGACGGCCTTGAAGCTCTCAAGCTCCTACGTGAAAAAGGACAACTTGAGCCGGTAATCGTAATTACCGCTTTTTCATCCATCGAATCAGCCGTTGAAGCCATGAAAAATGGTGCTGTTGACTACGTCACTAAACCGGTAGACATCGATGCTCTGAAACTCTGTATCAACAAGGCCCTTGGCTTAGAGAGCACATACAAGAAAAGCAGGGATTTGCAAAATCATTCAGAAACACAATTTGATTTCGACAATATCATCGGCCACAGCCAGGCAATACAAAAAGTTTTTGAGACCATAACTCTGGTGGCGCCATCGGACGCCACTGTGTTAATCAATGGCGAGTCGGGTACAGGCAAGGAATTAATCGCTGCATCACTGCACCATAACAGCACTCGCCAAGCAGGGCCGTTCATCAGAGTAAACTGCGCCGCTTTGCATGAAAACCTGCTGGAATCTGAACTGTTCGGCCATGAAAAAGGCGCATTTACCGGGGCCGATAAAATGCGCCCCGGCAGGTTTGAACTCGCCGACAAAGGTACTCTTTTTCTCGATGAAATTGGGGATATGTCCCTGCAGACCCAGGCCAAGATTCTCCGTGTTCTTCAGGAAGGGGAATTTGAACGGGTGGGAGGCTCCACAACGCTGGCCGTGGACGTGCGACTGATAACTGCCACCCATCGAAACCTCAGCGATATGGTGGAAAAATCCACTTTCCGGCAGGATCTTTTTTACAGACTGTCTGTGGTACCGATCGAATTGCCCTCACTACGAAACCGAACGGAAGATATCCCGGTGCTGGCGAATTTTTTCCTTCAACGCTACGCAAAAAAGAACAAAAAAGATATTAAAGGATTTCACCCCCAGAGCCTGCTTTTGATGTCCCGCTATTTATGGCCGGGGAATATTCGTGAACTCGAAAATGCAGTTGAACGTGCGGTTATCCTCTGCCCCGGAGAACAGATCACTCCACGGGAACTTCCACCCCAGGTTTTACCCGATGACTATACAATAGACTCCACTTCCGAGATTCCTCAAAACGGGCTTACACTAAAAAACATGGAAAAGGAAGCAATCCGTACCACCCTGAAACAGACGGAAGGAAATAAATCTCAAACAGCTAAACTTCTTGGTATTGCCAGACAGACATTGCTCAATAAAATTAAGGAATACGGCTTATAATTCCGAGATCAACCCGTCCATCTCACACCTTACGCATCAGTATCTCAACAACACCAACACACAACAGTGCCCTCCACAAAGCACAAGCCTTTCCTGTAAGACTCCCTGCCCAGAAATTAGGCAACATCGCTTCGATATTTATTAAAAACCCTGCCTCAATATGAGACAGCAAACAACTGCCTCAGGAAACGAACCCCCCAAAACACAACTATATCATATTGCTTTTACAGGGTTATTTTCACATTTTTATATAAAATAATTACTGGCATGTCCTTTGTAATAACCGGGTAACAAACAACCATTTTCTTGGAGGAGAAAAAATGATGCACTCCGGATATTCAGGTTTTGGTTACAACGGAAACTGGTTCTGTGGCCCCGGCGCCTTTTTCCCAGGCCCTATTGGCTGGATAGTCACAATCTTCTTCTGGGCGCTGCTCATTTACCTTGCCGTCAAATTTTTTAAAGGTGTATTTTTCAATAATTCAGACGAAGGCGCCTCCCGACTCGACCGACTGAAAGAACGATATGCACAGGGCGAAATCAATGAAGACGAATATCAAAGGATGAAAACAGAAATTCGTTAGCTCCCGTACAAACAGAAGACTGAAATTCTTTTTAACATGGTAACGACAATGAAACGACGCACATTCCTAAAAAGAAGTCTTGCGGCTCTGGCACTTGCAGGAGCGGGAAGCAGTGGCTTGAGCTTACTCGGCAAATCGGGATTTGCAACACAGGCAATAGCCGGAGATTTCAGTAAACCCCTGCCGATACCACCGCTGCTTGAAAATCTCGATACAAGCGGAAAATCTGCACTATTCGCAATGAACGTGCAACGGGGCAACGTAAATTTTTTTCCGGACAAAACAACATCGACCCTGGGCTATAACGGCAACTTTCTGGGCCCGACGATTCGGGTCAGAAACGGACAACGTTTCCAGATCAAGGTCAATAATACTCTGCCACAGGTAACAACTCTGCACTGGCACGGTCTACACGTCCCCGCACGTTGGGATGGCGGCCCGCGACAACCAATTCCTGCAGGAACGACATGGAACCCTGATTTTGTCATTAACCAGGAAGCTGCAACTCTCTGGTACCATCCCCACGCCATGGGCCTTACCGGAGAGCAGGTGTATCACGGTCTTGCAGGACTATTTCTCATTGAAGATGAGGTTTCAGACAACCTGGATATTCCGAAAAACTACGGTGTGGACGACATTCCACTAGTCATTCAGGATCGGCGTTTTTTTGCAGATGGCCAGTTTGCCTACGTCCAGAATATGCACGATGTGATGAATGGTGTCATTGGTAATTATATACTGGTCAACGGTACGAGAGAACCAACGCTCACCGTCCCCAAAGGACAGGTACGGCTGCGATTGTTAAATGGTTCCAACTCTTCCATCTATAGAATAGGTTTTGATGACAAACGAAACTTCCACGTCATCGCATCCGACGGAGGTTTTCTCGAACGTCCGGTGCCAATGAACAACATCAGGCTCTCTGCCGGTGAACGTGCTGAGATTCTGGTAGATTTCTCGGGAGAAAGTGCATTTGCCCTCATAAGTCTGCTCGTTGAACAGATGGGTAGCAGAACCTTTGAAGCCATGAGAATAGCAGTAAAAGGAACAGCCGAAGTTACAGCACTGGTCCAGAGTTTGCGTAAAACTGAAAAAATCCCCGAAGGGGAAGCTTCAGTCCACCGCAGCTTCATCATGGAAACAATGTCCATGGGCCGGGGACGGATGGGAATGGGAATGATGGGGAGAAGACTTACAATAAATGGCAAGAAAATGGATATTAACCGGATTGATGAACAGGTCAAAATTGGATCTACAGAAATATGGGAGATCACCAACCGTTCAGCCATGATGATGAGTATGCCACACTCCATGCATCTCCATGATGTCCAGTTCCAGATCCTCTCAAGAAATGGCCGGTTGCCAGCACTCCACGAACAGGGACGAAAAGATACCGTGCTGATTATGCCGGGGGAGACGGTACGAATCATCAGCCGCTTCCATGATTATACCGGTGTCTATATGTACCACTGCCATCTGCTTGAACATGAAGATGATGGCATGATGGGCCAGTTTGAAGTGGTCACGTAATGAACTGCGCATGGGGGTATACCTAGTATGGCCGCTATTTTTATCACGGCGGGCTGCTTGTGCTTTCTCTTTTTGTCGGAACCATGATTGCTCTTTTCTTTTTTCTGCTGCGGAAAAGACAGCAAAAAACATGCCCTGGCTGCAACAGCTCTATAGAAGAAGCATATCTACGCTGTCCTGAATGTGGAAAAGGATTGAAAAGCCACTGCCCCGGTTGTTGTAAAATTATCGAGAATTCTTGGCAGATATGCCCACATTGCGAGACATCTCTTCACCCGGATAATAGTGGTGAATACAGTAAAATAATACAAACAGACGTTTAGAAATGCAGACAAAAATCTGCTCCAGCACATCCCATATAGGAAATCAACAGGAGAAAAAAATGAAAAATGAAATCAAAAAAACCGTAATCGTCTCAATTCTGGCTTTCGGACTTTTGGCTGCTCCAGCCTTTGGACAAAATTCGAACACCGCAAAGCCACAACAACAGATGCAAGGCAATATGATGGGGGGAGGTATGATGGGCCAAGGCATGCAGGGCGGTGGCATGATGGGTCAGGGTATGCAGAGCCAGGGAAACTGGAACAATATGGGCTGTAACGGCATGATGGGCGGATCAATGATGAATCGGATGACTCCGAATCAACAACAATCATTCATGAATGAAACCACTGAATTGCGCCCAAAAATGGTAACTTCTCCAAAAGTGTTGGTAAAATAAAGCGTGCGTTCGAACCCCTGCCCTTGTATGATGGGAAGCATGAAAAGCACATTCGATCAACTCACCAAAAAC
>CAMZKN010000176.1 GCA_947311315.1 uncultured Desulfobulbaceae bacterium
AAAAGTAAAGATGTAGTGCCAAACTGCAAACTGGACACTCAGTAACTATCAGTAAACACACAATTTTTTATTTTACGATTTTAAAGTTGGGTTAGCACAACGCATGCCAATAGAGGTATTTTTGCACAACTAGCTGTAACATCACCATATTTCACGAAAAGCAAAAAGAACACACCCATACATGACAATCTTCTGATTGACACTTTGTGAACATTGCGTGTACATTTTACGAACAAACAGAGGCGCAAATAGAAAATATGAACACTGACGAAAGAGAAATACTCCAGAAGATTAGAGACGCAGTTTTTTCCAACCCTTTTGATCAGGAGCGACGTGCGATTGGCCTGGCCATAACCGGCCTTTCCGCTACTCACCCTGTTGAACAGATCCGCTCGCAACTCCTTGCCAGGGTAACCGAAACAATTTCATCCGTTACCGGCCGATACACAAAGGAAAACACCAGCTATAGTAAAGAAGATGAAGAACTCCTGCACTTCTCCATTTTATTCCAGGTTTTTCATGATTTCTGCGATGCCTACGACGACCATATCGACAAACAGGTGCTGGCAGGAGACACATGCTGCCCTGTTCCTTTTGCCCGTGATGTCCTTGCTATCCTGATGGGTAACAATATCCCGGAACAGGAAGCTGTCCGGCTATTCTCACTCTTTTTTCAGATGCGGCGGGCTTTTTATTTTATCAGCGGTATTGCCGGAAAAAGTCAATGTGTAATGGAGTTGAGGAGATCTCTCTGGAATAACATCTTTACCTGCGATATCAGGATCTACGATAAATTCCTGTGGAACCGCATGGAAGATTTTTCGACAATGATCCTGGGGGAAACCGGAACCGGAAAAGGTATGGCCGCCACAGCTATTGGAAGATCCGGTTACATCCCATTTGACACTCGCAAAGGTCAGTTCAGTGAGAGTTTTGCCAGAGCCTTTACCACCATCAACCTTTCTCAGTATCCTGAACAATTGATCGAATCAGAGCTTTTTGGCCATAAAAAGGGCGCCTTTACCGGCGCTATTGAAGCCCATGAGGGAATATTCAGTCGCTGTAGCCCGTGTGGTGCGATCTTTCTTGATGAAATTGGAGATGTTACCATCCCCGTGCAGATAAAACTGCTCCAGGTACTACAGGAACGTACTTTCACCCCGGTGGGCAGTCGTAAAATCGAACGGTTTCAAGGTCGCGTCATTGCTGCAACCAACAGATCACTTGAAAAAATTCGCCGAAAAGGACAATTCAGAGACGATTTCTACTATCGGCTCTGCTCGGATGTTATCCATGTGCCACCACTCCGGCAAAGACTTAAAGAGCATGAAGATGAACTTACAGAGATTCTGCACATTACTGTCCAGCGTATTCTTGGCAGTCAAGACCAGAAAATTATTACTAAAGTGAAAAATTTTATTAAAAAGAATCAACCAGCCCATTACCCCTGGCCGGGCAATATCAGAGAACTGGAACAGTGCGCGCGCAGAATCCTGCTCAACGATGGTTACCAGTGGCAAAGCATTGAAGAGGCACCTGACAAAGATCCTTTTATAAACAATGTAGAAAACGGCAAGCTGACTGCCAGCCAGTTACTGTCGCACTATTGCACCAGGCTCTACCGACAACTTGGAACATATGAAGCAGTAGCCAGACAGACCGAACTCGATAGAAGAACAGTAAAAAAATATATCACCTGACACCTTGCACACAGAATATGAAAATAATTTTTATCTTTTTTCTCGCCCTGTTGCCTGCTGCTTCCATGGCTGCAAACTTTGCCGAGTATACTGCACTCTCACTTGAAAAGATTGAACAGCAACTCACAGCAGATCACCCTGGAGAGAGTGGCGCATATATATTTGAAAAAGGTGAAGAGGCCTTACTCGCCAGAGCGTGGTTGACGGAACACGCAACGAAAAAGATAGATGTTCAATACTTTATCTGGAGCACTGACAATATTGGCATTCTTGCGGCGGAAACTCTTCTCAGCGCCGCCGATCGAGGAGTAAAGGTAAGAGTGCTGGTGGATGATCTGCTAATCGATGCCCCCGACAATACGATGATTGCCCTGAACAATCACCCCAATATCCAAATCAAAATCTACAATCCAAAGCATTCGGTAGGTACTTCAAAGTTTGAGATGTTATTCAACGTGGCCCTGCAGTTTCGTTCTGCAAACCAACGTATGCACGATAAAACGTTTACGGTCGATGGCATAATAAGTATTACCGGCGGTCGCAACATGGCTGATGAGTATTTTGATTATGACCATAATTATAACTTTCGCGACCGCGACGTCCTTCTTCTGGGGCCTGTCATTAAAAACGTGCAGAATAATTTTGAAGCATTCTGGAACTCAGAGTTTGTTGTACCGGTCGAAACACTACTTAACTCTCTCTCGCCAGCGTTTTCTCAACAACAGCAAAACCTTATATACTCTGAGCTCCATGCGTATGCGCTTGATCCTGAAAATTTTGAGCATGAGGTGCGGCAATCGCTCTACGATCTGCATCATAAATTTGAAGATCTCAAAAGATTACTTACATGGGGCAATATAGTTTTCACCCATGACATTCCAGGAAAGAACAAAAGCAAAACCCTCAAGGGGGGCGGTAATACCACTCAACTGCTGATTAAATCTCTTACCGGTGCCCAAAAAAGTGTGACTATCCAGTCCCCATATCTGATTATGCCGGAAGGTGGTATCGAGTTTTTTAAAGACCTTATAAAACGTGGTGTAAAGGTTAAAATCAGCACCAATTCTCTTGCGTCCACTGATAACCTGCAGGCGTTCAGCGGATACTTCAAGCAGCGCGAAGAGATCCTTGCAGCAGGAATAGAGGTTTATGAATACAAGCCCGATCCCGCAGTACAACGCGAGCTTATTGAGCGCTACGATGCACTTAAGGAAGGTGCACCGACATTTGCAATACACGCAAAATCAATGGTTATCGATCATGAATTACTCTTTGTCGGCACTTTTAACCTCGATCCACGCTCCGCCAATCTCAATACCGAAGTCGGTGTTCTGATCAAAAACAAAACCCTTGCTGCAAAGGTAGAAAAATCAATTACTCTGGACATGCTGCAGGAAAACAGCTGGAATGCAGCCACAGATAATCCTGACAGCAATGCTTCATGGACAAAACGATTCAAAGTATATTTTTGGAGCTTATTACCACTTACGCCCATACTATAAATACATCCGACAAAGCAAATGAACACACCCACACACTCTTTAATCATCATGCTGGTCGTACTGCTTATACTGACGATCACCAGTATAACCTGCATGATTTTAAAGAAAAAGAACCCGGCCAGAGACTATGCTGAACTACGGCTGAAAATTCAATCGTGGTGGGTGATGATACTGGTATTATTCTTAGTATTGCTGCTCAACCGAGGTTTTTTTATAGCTTTATCTGCATTTATCAGTTTTTTGGCCCTGAAAGAGTTCTTTTCAATCGTACCTCTCAGGCCCACCGACAGGCGGGTTATCTTTCTGGCATATCTAGCCATACCTTTCCAGTATTACTGGATTTATAGTGCATGGTACGGGATGTTTGTTGTTTTTATCCCAATCTATATGTTTCTCTTTCTGCCCATGCGCATGGTCTTTACCGGAGAAACAAAGGGATTTATTCGGGCTGCAGGGATTATTCAATGGGCCTTAATGCTAACAGTTTTCTGTATCAGCCACATTCCCTACCTACTGATGCTCCCCGTAAAAAATGATGCTGCTGGAGCCATAGGGCTTGTACTCTATCTCTTATTTATGACACAGCTCAATGATGTCAGTCAGTATATTTGGGGAAAATCGCTTGGGAACAATAAAATCCTTCCTCTAATCAGTCCTGATAAAACCTGGGAAGGCTTTATAGGGGGAGTTGGCACCGTCATCATCTGCTCCACCTTTATTGCACCATTTTTAACCCCTTTATCGTATATTGAAGGTGCACTGGCAGGAGGTCTCATTGCTGTTGCAGGCTTTATCGGCGATATTGTTGTATCAGCCGTAAAAAGGGATCTTCACATTAAAGACAGTGGTACCCTTATTCCTGGCCAGGGCGGTATTCTCGACCAGTTTGACAGCCTCACCTTTGCGGCTCCGCTCTTTTTCCACTTTCTTTACTATCTGGTCTATTGAACTATGGACAGAATTCTTAAGATCCTCTTTTTTGCGCTTCTGGTAAAGCCTGTCATCCTGATAGGCCTTGGCCTCAACATAAGAGGGCGAGCAAATTTACCAAAACACGGGCCCGCCGTCATTGCCGCAAATCACAACAGCCACCTGGATACAATGGTACTGATGAGCATGTATCCACTTTCACGCATTCATATGATCAGGCCAGTAGCCGCTGCTGATTACTTTTTTCGAAATAAATACCTGAAATGGCTCTCATTAAATATCATTGGCATCATTCCCCTGGATCGTTCCGGCAAGACCAGCCGGGAAGCTCTCTTTACCGATTGTCACCTCGCCCTGGATAAAGGTCAGACACTGCTTATTTTCCCGGAAGGTAGCCGTGGAAAACCTGAAGAATTGAGCAAACTCAGAAAAGGTCTTTTTTATTTAATTAAAGATCGAAAGGACACACAAGTCACACCTGTGGTCATGCACGGCTTAGGTCGCGCACTGCCCAAAGGAGAGGCCCTGTTTGTACCCTTTAACTGCGATGTTATCATCGGCAAAGCTCTTAAACCGGAAGGAAACTCAACCGAATTCATTGAGACAATCAGAAAAAGGTACAATGAAATGCTCAACCTCTGCCTCACCAGAAGTTCGGAATCAGAAAAATAGGTATAAGGAATTAGCCTAACGCTTCGTAATACTGTTCTTACTCCAACTGTAACAGTCAACGAATGTATTAACAAGCTGGCTTTATGTAACTACAATAACCATTATGAAGTGAGACGAATTTAAAAGGCAAAAGAATCTCCAAAAGCATGGTCTGGACTTTGGAGGTTCCCAGCTTGAGGAGATTGGACAGTTTGGTTCGTGTATATCTCCACTGTTTTCAGGAGCACATCCGTATCCTGCGCCAGAGCCATTCATCTATTATTGGGATCGGCCGATAATACTCCGAAATCCCGTAATAGTTCATCCTGCTTTCTCACCATACAGATTGCTCCGCATGACGCTGCACAAGATTGTTTTCAGTCGTACTCATCTACGTTTCGTATCTCTCAAATGAAGGAGAGTATTTCTTCATCGGAGCCGGGACGTTCAGCCTTGCCCTTTTTTTATACCACACTGCAAACTCCTTTTACACCTGCCATCCCCGGGATCTGCTGACATCGCCTTTACTGCCGATGACAAAACATTCACAGTCGGCTTGACCATTCACAAACTGCACACCGGCTGTAGGTTCCATAACAAAAACGCTTGTGGCCATGGCGTCAGCGTCCATTACTGTTGGTGCAATAACGGTGACACTGCTCGATAAATGGGGTGATTGGCCTGTATGGCTGTTGATTATATGGTGAAAGAGCTTTTCTTTATCATAGTAAATTTCGTAGTTCCCGGAAGTGGCAATCGCACCATCTTTCATAGTGATGATATCTGGATATTCACGAGATTTGCCGGGATCCTGAATGGCAACTGTCCACGCCCTTCCTTTATCTGCAGTTCCACTTGTGCGAATATCCCCACCTGCGTTTATAAGGTGATTGTGAACACCATTGGCAGCAAGCACGTCTGAAGCCTTATCAACAATAAAACCTTTGGCAATACCATCCAAAGTGATAGCCATATCACTTTTACCCAACACAAGAGATCCGCTCTGGAAGTGAAGATTTTCACTACCAACGCATTTGAGAACCTTCTCAATCTCAACATTGGTTGGTTTTCTGTTGTCAGCAAAGCTGTTTTTATACAGATCAACAAGAGGCATCACCGTAATATCAAAGGCACCATTTGTCTCACGATTAAAATAAAGTGATCGTGCCACAAGATCAAGCACCTCCGCAGGAGGGTCTGCAAGCTTTCCTGCAGCATTAAACGTGCCAACGGCAGAACTCTTCTCAAAATGCGTCAACACACTGTTTAACCTGTCGATCTCTTCAAATGCGAGTCCGATGGCGTGTTCTGCTTCATCTCGAGAAGAATGAATGGCTGTCATGGCAACAAAAGTACCCATGGCAAGACGGGTTTTTGTTACCTTGTATTCTTTGTTACCAAAGAGAAAGGCCTCTGCTTTTTCGGCGGGTAAAAGAGCTGCAGATGCTGCACCAAGTCCCAACAGGCCGGAGAGTTTCAAAAACGATCTTCTTTTTTGATCAAATAGAGTCTCTGGATTTTTCATATCAGTTTCCGTTTCAAAAATTATTGTACCTGGTTAACCAGCCATTTTCAGGCCATCGTCAGCATTTCGGAGAATCGCCTGACGACCTTCATAGTGTCTGAATATATCACGGGGGCACTTGGTTACGCAAGCAGTCTCACAATCAGGACCATACTCAATACAAGCCTTATGGTCTATGACAACAACGTTGTTTTCATATTTTACGGCATCGGCCGGACAAGCCTTAACACACATTTTACAGCCGATACACCCTACTTCACACACCCCTTTAACGATTTTACCAAGATCTTTTGTCGAACAGGGGACATATACCCGGGCTTTTAGTGTCTGTAGTTCAATGATATTTTTCGGGCAAGTTCGTACGCAGACACCACAACTAACACATTTATCCGGATTGACGATGGGGAAATTTTCCACCATCTCAATTGCATCAAACGGGCAGGCTTCAGCACATTCGCCAAGGCCGATACATGCGTATTGACAAGCTGATGGCCCACCAAAGCTTATATTTGCAGCAGTACAGGAGGAAAAACCATAGTACTCATGTTTATGGCTTACCCGCCCTTCCACCCTGGAGCAACGAACCAGGGCAATCTGATCTTCCACCGCAACCATCTTTTTCCCCGTCAGTTCCGCGACACGATTAGCGACAGGCTCTTTCCCAGGGAAACAGAGGTTTGGAGGTACATCAGGGTCATTTACTACAGCAATTGCATATCCTTCACAACCAGGATAACCACAACCACCACACTGGGCAAGGGGCAATGATTCAACAACTTCCTCAATAAGGGGGTTAACCTCAACCGCAAACTTATGGGCAGCCAGCGCCAGACCAATACCAAAAAACAAACCGATACAACCGAGCAGAACCATACCGCCTATTGCTAATTTAATTAATGCCGGATCCATTTTTTTACTCTCAAATATTTTGTTTACAAACCATCAATTTGTATTTTTTCTCTGACCTGGATACGTTAAAAAATCTGTAAACCGGAGAAACCAAGAAAAGCCATGGCAAATTGCCCGGCTACAATAAATGCAATCGGCAAACCTTTAAAGGTTGGCGGAATATTGGCCAGGAGCAGACGTTCACTCACTGAACTCATCAGATACAAGGCGAGAAGAAAACCACCACCGGCACCAAGTGCCAGCATAAATGTCTCGAAAAAATTGTAATTATTATTGGCGACAATCAAAGGTACGGCAATAATAACACAGTTGGCAATAACCAGTACCAGGAACACACCAAAAGAATTAAACAGAATTGGGTTTACCTTTCTGAGAATAGTATCAACTGCCTGAACAGTGAGTGAAACCAGGCCGATAAATACCACAATCTGCAGAAAATTAAGATCATAGGGTATCAAGATAAACTGATAGAAGAACCAGCTCATTATGGCCGATGCTACCATCACCAATGTAAAAACAACACCCATACCTTTAGCAGTGGTCTTCTTTTTTGAGGTGCCAAAAAAGACACATAGGCCAAGATACTTGGTAAAAACAAAGTTATTAATCAACAGTGCCGAAATCAAAATACTGAACAGGTAACCAAGATAGGATTTTGATACCTTAAAGGTCGTTTTTTCAACTCCGCCAAGCCCTTTTACCTCTACCACATGGGTCATTGCAGTATTCAGAACGTCTTCAAATTGCAAGGTGACACTTTTATTGTCAGTTGCAAGAGTTGCCGCAGAAAGAACCAGTTTGATATCCGGATCTGATTCTTCAAATACCGTGTAGTTATGAATATTTTCCGCAACATTCTTATCAACAGATACGGCAAAAGAGACCTGGATTTCTTTATCACCATTAAACGTCTGGCCAACAACAAGGCCTTCAGCGTGGGCAAAAAGCGGTGCCAGCAAGAAGATGAGCACTGCCAGGAGGACAGATTTATTTTTTACGCGTGTCATCATTGTAACCCTTTTTTGCGTTTATAGAATATTTCAATCCAGTTGAAAAATGCCATCATCAGACCAACAACAAAGAACCCGGCGCTTGGAAGGATGAAGAACAACAACGGTTTAAACCCGAGGATATCGTAACCAAAAACAGCGCCAGAACCTAATAGCTCTCTGACAAAACCGATCACCATCATGCCAACCATAAAACCAAGACCCATACCGACGCCATCCCAGAATGAATCTTTAACCGGCTCTTTACAGGCAAACATTTCAAGGCGCATGGTGATGATTGCAAAAGCCACAATCAGTTTTACAAAAATACCCATTTTGGCATATGCTTCCGGCATATATGCGGCCAGCACAAGATCAATCACTGTTACCCAGGTGGCAATGGTCAACGTATAGGTTGGAATTCGAATTCGAGGATGAATCAAATTCTTAAAAATGGAGATAGTCACACTGGAAAACACCTGAACAAAAAGAACAGCTATACCCAGCAGCAGCCCATTCATAACCGTGGTGGAAATACCAACGGCCGGACACATGGAAAGCGCCAGTTTGAAGATCGGATTTTCGCTCAGTATGCCTCTGGTTACCAGCTGCAGACTTGATTTATCATTTGCCACGTCAAATTCCTCTCAATTTAAAAGGGTACTGTGAGCCGCTGCTCAGCAAGAACCTTATCCAAAACCGTTACGCGATAGGCAAATTTCTTCACAATACCTTTCACACCATTGCTCACCGCCCGAGATGAAATAGTAGCTCCGGTAAGCGCATAGATATCTTTATCTTTGTACATATCACGAATCTTCAAGATCTCTTGTTCGTCGACCTTTCCATTCAACGCCTTCAGGTAGTCCGCTGGAATTGGTGCCTTGACAACATCTATATTTTTCAATACGGCAAAAGGTTTTCCTTTGAACTGGTTTTTAAAATAATCCTTTTCAATTTCTGCACCAAGTCCCGGATCTTCCTCATGTTCCAAAATTTCCAATCCAAGCAGGGTAAAAGAAGGATCGACTGCCAACATCACACTAACGAAGGTCTTAAAGCCCTGAAATTTTCCACTGATCAGGTAGGCAATTCGCTTACCGTCATCTGTAACGACTACAGTTTGATCTGCAAATTTCACGGTGGCAGACGGCCCAACAATTTCCTGCACCTTCTTATCGCGAAGGTCACCTTCAAGTGCATCTGCCTCACTCATGGTTAAAGGAATATTTTTCAGAAACTTTCCATCAAGATCAATCTCCACCAGCAGAAATTCTTCTCCATGCACTGCTACAAGGTAGCCGATTGACTGGCTCTCAACCGTTGTTATGACATAACGATAAATCTCATGCATCGCTACGGACTCGGGAACTTTTGCATCTCCTTTGTAACCGAGCAACTCATACATAACCTGCTGCTCTTTAACATGCTCATTATGCTTTTTAGCATTGGAGGTGAAGATAAAACAGACACCCATAACTACGGCTGCAAGCAGACAGGATACAGTCAGTCGAACAACAATTGTTATTATATCTTTCATTTTGCACCTCCGACCGGTGGAGCAAAGCGTTTTGGCTTAAACCAGGTGTCAAACACGGTGCTAAGAGGATTCATAAGTAAAATTGCATAACAGATACCTTCCGGATATCCACCTTTGATTCGAATAAGAACAGTAAGAGCTCCTATGCAGATGCCAAACACAAGTTGACCCGTTTTATTGGACGGACTGGTAACATAATCCGTTGCCATATAAAAAGAACCAAGCAGGGCACCACCGGACAGGATCGCAAGCAGTGGGTCACCAGTGAAATAGGTCTCTCCGCCAACAACCCAACTGAGAAATGCAATAGTGCCAAGAATAGAAACCGGAATATGCCAGGTAATATATCCCCTGTAGAGAAGATACAAACCACCAAGCAACAGGAGAAAACCAGACGTTTCACCGATACAACCAGGCCGCCAGCCCATGAAAAAACTGGTGTACAAACTTGCGCCGGAACCAAACATATTGGTAAATGCAACCATGCCCTGCTCTTTCATAACAGCAAGGGGAGTCGCCGTCGACACTGCATCAATTGACGTTCCAAGATAGGAAAAGATGCCAAATCCTTCAACCGGAGAAAGCCAGGCTGATGTCATGGCAACAGGGAAAGAGGCTAAAAGAAATGCTCTTCCCAAGAGGGCCGGGTTAAAGAAATTATAACCGATACCACCAAGGAGATGCTTGCCAATATAGATGGCAAATACAGCGGCTAAAATGGGCAGCAGTGGTGAAACTCCCGGTGGAATAACAAAGGCCAGAAGCAATCCGGTCAAAACGGCGCTGCCATCCTTTATTGTTACTTTTCTTCCCAGAGTTTTCTGGCTTATGGCTTCAACAACAACACAGCTGACAACTGAAACTGCTGTGATAAAAAGCGTTTGAATGCCAAAAACAAATACCGACAAAATAAGTGGTGGCACAAGACAGGCCACAACAGTCCACATAATTTTTTCGACCGATTCACTGCTCTTTAAATGGGGGGAAATTGAGACCTTCCACAGTCCACCCATTGCAGTCGCCTGGCCATCTGACTCTTGCTGTTTGCTCACGACTCTCCTCAACACCATCAAATTTTCTAAAACCCTGATACAATCAGGGCAAACCAATTACTGCGGCCTTTTTGCCTTCATCTTTGCCAAACGAATAAACTGAACCAGAGGCCGTTTAGCAGGACATACATAGGCGCAGGAACCACATTCAAAACAGTCAAATACGCCAAATGGCTCGGTATCTTCAGCCATGTTTGCCTCGACATAAATCCCTATCTCTTTAGGCTCAAGCCCCATCGGACACGCTTCCAGACACCATCCACAACGAATACACTGTGAATGCGGTTTGGTATCGATCTCATCTTCTGAAAGAAACAAAATGGCCGAGGTTGTCTTCGTCACCGGAATATCCAGAGAAGAGACAGCAAAGCCCATCATAGGCCCACCCATGATAATTTTTGCGAGTCCAGCCTGGGTTCCTCCAAGGTATTCGACAATATCTTTAATTTTTGTACCAACTTTAACCTGCAGGTTGGCAGGTCTTGCTATTCCCTTACCGGCAATGGTGACCACTTTTTCATAGAGTGGCTTGGAGTAAACTACAGCATCATAAATAGCTTTGGCGGTCGAGACATTATGAACTACAACCCCGACTGCAGCAGGTAGTGCCATTGCCGGAACTTTCCTGCCGGTAATGGCCTGGATAAGCTGTTTTTCAGAACCTTGGGGATACTTAACCTGCAGGGCCTGTACGTTAAGTGTACAGTTTCCATCAGACTGTTGCTCCGCCAACTCTGTCATTTTTTTAATGGCATCGGGTTTATTATTTTCTATACCGATATGACACTCGTTAATGCCGAGAATCTTGAGAATAATTTTTGCACCCTCAACTATCTCGTAACCATGTTCCAGCATTTGACGATGATCAGATGTGATATAAGGCTCACATTCTGCACCATTTAAAAGCAGGGAATCCACCGGAGAATTTGGAGGCGGCTTGAGTTTCACATGGGTGGGAAACCCTGCACCGCCAACACCGATAATACCGGCATCATGTACTTTTGCCAGTAATTCAGAGGCATCAAAACTCTGCCAATCCTGCTTTTCATACTTCTTTGCTTCCGCCTCATGGTCAACGGCAATGGTAACAGACGGACTGCTCACCCTCATAGGATGAGCCGAAACCCCAATACTCTTAATCTTACCAGCAACAGGGGCATGCAAAGGAACACCGAGCCCCCGCTTCACTTCACCAATGGTACCCGCCTCTACAACTTCTTCGCGCTTTGAAACGGTTGGTTCACATGGAGCGCCAATGTGCTGCCCCAGAATCAATTCGAGTTCATCGGGAACAGGCATTACTTCAATGCCACATTCCTGCGTTTGCGCTTTAAATTCAGGTGGATGAGTTCCACCTTTTGGAAATGTCAGCAACGATTTCATAACTTAAGGTAATGGCAATAATTGGGTACAAACTGATGTACCAGTATACAGTCTCCTGCCCGAAACAGAATCAGGACATTCCACCATAGTATTTCATAAACTGCGTGCGCTCAAATACCGCAGAATCTTTAGCATTTTCGTAATTCAACCGACCCCTGAAATCAGCAAGACTTGAAAATGATTTTTCATCCATCCACTTTTCGATTCCTTCAAGAATGGTGGTTATCTGACCAAATCCATTTTGATAAACTGTGGAAACAAGCTGTACTGCTGTTGCACCGGCAAGTATCTGCCTGATAACACCATCACTGTCATGCACACCTGTAGATGCAACCAGATCTTTTTCGATGAGACCTGACATTATGGCAACCCAACGCAGACAACCACTGGCCTCTGCCGGAGAACTCAGGATATCCTGTGATGTGACGACCATCTTATCTATATCAATATTGGGTCTATAATATCTGTTAAACAACACAAAGCCGGAAATCTTACCAGTCCAGCTCAGTTTCGATATGAGATTGGCAAGTGACGAAGAGTACTGACTCATTTTAAGAGTGATGGGCACAGTGACCAGTTCACTGACACTGTCTATAATTTCAATATATTGTTTTTCATAATCTTTGCTGGCCATTTGTGGATTAGACGGCAACAGTGAGATGTTCAGTTCGATTGCATCCGCGCCCTCCTGCTCCACAGATTTGGCAAATGAAACCCACTCCTGAGCCGATACGCAGTTGATACTTGCAATAACAGGAATATCCACCGCTTTTTTTGCACCCGCAATAAGTTTAAGATAATTTTCAACCTCATTGCCACGGGTATATTCTCTCACATAGTCAGTAGCCCCTGGATAGTCAGTGTTATAACTATCAAGATTACTGGACAACTCAGCCTGAATCTGCTCTTCGAAAAGAGATTTCAGAACAATTGCCGCCGCATTATTGTCAGCAAGTTCTTTAATCGTGTCAATCGAACCTGTAAAACCGCAACTCCCGACAATTAGCGGATTTTTCAGATCCAGTCCCAGGTACTTCGTTGAAAGATCATTCATGTCGTTTGATGTGCTCTCTGTTAGTAGTTTATCAGGCAGTGACTATTGCATTAAAGCAACTCCCACAATGTAACACGTGCAAGTTGTGCGCAAAAACTACCCTATCTCGCTGCCTTCCGTCAATCTGGAACCAGAAATAAATACTAAATTTTCGCAAAAATACAACTACTTTTTCTTTTCTGCCCTTCTGGCGCAGTCTAACTACATGTTATTAAACCTTATAACTATTATTTACTTCTTTATTGTTATAAATTTATCCATCAAGCCGTCTCAACATAATGTGCAACGCTAACACAAAGATTCACTTTAAAAATCCAGTGCAGAAACCAGGGATTTCAATTAAAGTAGCCATAATGTGTACATTCACCCCAGTTCGACCAAGTGACATTATCATTCATTCGTTACAACCTCCTGATGCCATGCGCGACCTCTATGCCAAAAACCAGCCAGTATTCCATGTATTGGCGGGTGCCTTTATGATCAGTTTTTCTGCAATATTTGTCAAATTTGCCAATGTCCCCCCAACTACTTCTGCTTTTTACAGAGTTTTTTTTGGCTTTATTTTTCTTTTAGCCACAACCTTATGGCGGAAAGCCCCTGTCTTCCCTCCCCTTCGACACCTGCCGCTGATACTGTTTTGCGGAATAGCTTTTGCCTTTGATCTCTACTTCTGGCATGAAAGTATTTTATTTATTGGCCCCGGCCTTGCCACACTCATCAGCAACTTTCAGGTTTTTCTCCTTGCTGCGTTCGGTATATTTTTCCTTAGAGAAAAGGCAAATATTCGTTTTCTGGCAGCGATACCACTTGCCCTGCTTGGCCTTTTTCTGATAGTCGGCAGATACTGGAACAGCCTCACAAGTGATTATAAAACCGGCATCTACTTCAGCCTTCTCACCGCCCTCTGTTACGCCTTCTTTCTTATTGGCCTGCGGAAAGTACAGACGGACAAGTCACAATCTTTTTTTTCAACACTGATGGCTATTTCACTCCTCTGTTCACTTTTTCTCGGAAACAAAGTTTTTTTCAGCGAAAACTCATTCACCATTCCTGATACAACATCGCTTCTTGCCCTTCTTGCACTCGGCCTATTTTGCCAGACTATCGGCTGGGCTTTAATTGCTGGTGCCATGCCAAAAATCAGGGCATCATTTACCGGGCTTATCCTGCTGCTCCAACCTACACTCTCATTTGTCTGGGATGTGCTTATTTTCAAACGACCAACGGATCTGCTAAACTGGACAGGAGTCATACTCACACTTGTTGCCATCTATCTTGGGGTGACCGGCAAAAAGGATAAAACCTGATTGTTGTAATATAAAAAATCGGATCTATTGTTAATAAAAAACAGACGTAGAGAACAAAATCATAAATGACGGAAACTGCCATGAAAATAACACAATACAAAGATTTACCGTAACTTCTCCAAAAGTGTTGGTAAAATAAAGCGTGCGTTCGAACCCCTGCCCTTGTATGATGGGAAGCATGAAAAGCACATTCGATCAACTCACCAAAAACATTCCCAAAGAAGACAAAGAAA
>CAMZKN010000177.1 GCA_947311315.1 uncultured Desulfobulbaceae bacterium
AAACGTAGTTTGGCCGCTACTACTGTGTCCCATACGTTCTGACATGGTATTAGGTAATTTGTGATTCGTTGTCTTTTGGCCCCTTTTTGTCTTGGCAAAGATACAGTACATCAAGTATTTGTACGTTCAATTAAGGTTCAAAGCAATATCGAATATCGAACAGGGAATGTCGAATTATGAAGGGTTGTACAACTCAATACACACTCATCAGCACGCACAATTCTATTGAAGCATCCACACCTCAAGATTCATAATTCCTTGTTCGACATTCGATATTCAAAAAAAAATTTTAATTGCCAGAAAACCAGTCAAACTTATGGGGCAGGGTATTACGAACGCAGCAGCGCACATACTTTTTCTGCAGCTTTTGGAATAGCACGTGCAACTTCTTCAGTGAGGCCAACCCCCAGCTGATCAAAGCACTGGCCTTCAACACCAACAAGAAAGATGTTTTCAGGTACCCTCTCGGGATACAACCGCTGACCAACGGCAATGGCTTCACAGATACCGATGCCATGACCACTGACAGGCCGAAGATCCATTCGCGGCAGGTGCTCCCAGTCGAGCAGGTGAATCGTGCCTGGTTTTCCACCAAGCTGCACGCCATCAACCACCACCAGAATATCCTCACCGTCTATTTCCTCAAGCAGATCCATCCCCCCGAGACCAAGAAACCTGAGACGGACATCGCCGGGAATTGACGATTGAAGCAACCGCTCATACACCGCCTTACCGGCACCATCATCTGCGACAAGACCATTACCGATACAGACCACAAGCCCACGACTCATGACGGTTTTCGCACTCCACTAAAAGCGAGATTGAATGTACACGTTTCACCTGTTTCAATAGTCTTGGGCCTGGCGGGAACACCTGTTAACTCTGCCATAATACCGGCAATATAATAGTGGAACATCTGACAGGCCTGACCGTCTATTTCCATATCCCGATTTTTACAGACACTGCCTATCGGACATTGATGTATTGAGAGTACCGCCTGACCATTATCAAACCGGCCTTCAATCTCCATCTGCTGTATCTGAAAAACACGAATCAGCTCACTGAGCGCATTTTCAGGCGTTGCTTCTGCCATATGAATTGGCATATTGGCAGCCATTTTCCTGCCGGCGGCAACGGCAAGGGAAGGTGTCGATTTGCCCACAAACACACCGATCGTTTCGACAAACATATCGAGTAAAAAAGAAACCTCAGTAAAAGCCTTATCATAATCCTCTGAACTTAAGGCCAGTTCGTTATTTCCACTCATAGAAATTTCTCCATGCGTTTGCTAAATTCAATATTGCGGTAAAAATTTTTCACTTCGTGGTGATTAGTATGCGAAATAGCTCCCGATGGACAAATATAGGCGCAGCTAAGACACTCAATACAATTTTCCAAAATCGACACCACCGCTTTTTGGGTTTCTTCTTCAAAAGTAAAACAGTCTGTCGGACAGACATCAAGACACAGATGGCAGCCCCGACAAGCCTTTTCGTGAATAGTCATTTCCAGCATATCAACCCCTCCTCAGTTTCCGGATAATCCGATTGTTCTGTCGTACTTCCACATCAAGGGCCATCCGGCCAATGGCATGGGTTGAACAGGCGAGACAGGGATCATAACAACGAACCACAAATTCCAGACGATTCAATATCCGGTCGTCTCCGCTCTCAAGTAACAGGGAATTTGCACCTTCCTTTAAGGATTTATTTATTGCAGCGGTATTCTGCTGGGTGGCAATAATCATGTTAGCAGCCCGGACAATACCTTTTTCATCAATCTCATAATCATGAATCAAGGTTCCTCTGGGAGCCTCAATATGAGCCCCCCCCCGACCACCGGGAAAGGATGCAGCGACCCGAGTATCACCTCGTAATGCAGGATTATTGATGAGCTGATCCGCCCTTTCGCAGGCATAGAGCAACTCGATAAGTTTGGCATACATCTGCAGCACTGCGTTATGGCAGGGGCGATCAAAATTCCTGCGAAACTCTTCAAACTCGGCTTGAGCTAGTGGTGTTCCCACCCCGTCAACAACATTGAGGCGCGCAAGTGTACTCACTCTGTACATATGTTCGGCACCACCATGGTCAAAATAGACCTCTTTGGCGTAGGAATTACTTACCGCTCTTTCCACAAGAAAGTTACGATAGTCACTGCTGGCAAATTCGGTCTGAATCGTTCCATTCTCATCCATGACCCGCAGTTTGCCATCGTAGAAATTAAGAAGACCATCGGCCTGAACAGTTCCCATATACCAGGACGGCACATTAAGATCATTTAACAAACCTGGATTGTCGTCAAACAGACGAAAGAGCAGATCCTTGGTCTTCCCGCTTAATTCCTTCACAAGACTCACTGCTTCAGCAGTCAACTGTTGCAGCCTGGCAAACTGGCCATCACTCAGCTTAAAAGATATACCACCGGCAACAGCGGTTACAGGATGAATCCCCCTGCCGCCAATGGTCTCATTAATTTTTTGACCAAGACTTCGTAAACGCAATCCTTTTGCCGTAAGATCCGGCTCCGCATCAACCATTCCTACGATATTCTGCGTAGCGGCGTCTCCGTCGAGACCAAAAACAAGATCGGGACCAGCAAGTACAAAAAGGGAAAGCGCATGGGAATGAATCACATGCCCCATATACATAAATTCCCGCAGAAGTTTTGCTGCCTCCGGAGGCTCTACCCCTGCTGCCATATCAAGAGCCTTTGCCGCCACAAGATGATGGGCTGTGGGGCAGACACCGCATATGCGGGCCGTTATCTGCGGCATACTGTGGGCTTCCATTCCCACGAGGATCCGCTCAAATCCCCGCAACTCATTAACACAGAAGAATGCCTCATCTACTTGTCCATTATCATCACAATCAAGTAAAATGCGTGCATGACCCTCAATTCTGGTAACTGGATCAATTTTTATTGTCTGGGACATTATCGTGCCTCTCCTTCCGCTATCCATTTCTTGATAAGAAATGTGGGTTTATTGCCAATCATTTTTGTGGCCATGGCATATGCGTACTGTGTCTTTGCCGTTTTTTCCAGATGTGTTTTTATTGTCTCATAGGGAATGGCAGTCAGTCTTGACATCCGCTCACTGATTTCCGTTCGGATATCTCGTGTCGGCTCTGAGAGTACCTGCATAGTGGGCCCTGCACAACCGCTGCAGGCCATGCCATGGTTGGGACAGGGGGCAAGGCAGCGATCAAGGGTTACAGATCCCTGACAAATATATCCCTGACTTAAAAAGCAGACATCTTCTTCCGGCAGACCTTCATAACTGCTTTTTATGGTTGCTACATCTGTCTTTTTCATCACCCTTTTGCACCCGGCACATACCGTCTCCTGACCTGCATGTATCTCTTTGCCGGAAACGAGTGTATTCAAACTCTCAAAAATGAAATGTGCATGGGGAGGACAGCCGGGTAGATACAGATCAACATCAATCACCTCATCAATGGGGATTACCATCTTTTCTAGGCTGCTAATCGAATTATTCGGTACAAAATCTGTCTTTGTCGTGGGACTTTTTTTGTAAACACAATCCATTATCTCTTCACGCGTATGGGCAAGTCCCGCTCCGTGCAAACCACCGTAGACAGCACAGGTACCAAAAGCAATTATTGTTTTGCAGCTTTTACGCATGGCAACGGCTGCCTGCCGGTCATGTTCCGTTCGTACAGATCCGGTAACTATGCCGATGTCCGCCTCCGGATATCCCTTTTCATCGGTGAGCACCGGACATTTCAATATTTCAACCGAATCAAATACATTTAAAATTTTCTCGTGCAGATCAACAATGGCCACGTGGCAGCCACCACAATCGCATAACCACTCAGTATTCAGTCGAACCTTTTCACCACTCATATTCATTCCTCTATTCTATATACAAAAAAACGTAACTACTCACGGAGTTCATAACTCTATGTTTTTTATTACCTCTGAACTGTAACTGCTCACAGGTGCTCCATATTCGCGCAGGCACATTTGCCCGTTATAGCCCCTCTATACC
>CAMZKN010000178.1 GCA_947311315.1 uncultured Desulfobulbaceae bacterium
ATTTTCGTAAGATGCTATGCGACGGTTAGAATGGACTTTACCAACACTTTTGGAGAAGTTACGGTAATTATAGTTGTCGCTGACCGGTAATTATAATTGTCGTTGAACACCCACAGATTCGTCTGAAGAGGCAAAAACTATGAGATAAATATTAGCAAGCAGGCATTGCACCAAAGGTTTAATGAAAAAGCTGTTGAATTTGTTACGTCTGCATTGGAGAAGTTACTCAATAAGCAATTACAGGACAAGGTTCAGTTCCGAGATTGTGATGAGTTTAAAAGATTTTTGATCAAAGATTCAGTTTGTTTTCAAGTTGACGAGTCTTTGGTGAATGTCTACCCAGGCAGTGGTGGGAGCGGATCTAAGGCAAATGTCAGAATACAATTTGAGTATGACTTACTTAATGGACAAATCGTTGATCTCAGCCTGAATGCTTTTAATGAGCAGGATGCCAAGGATTCTACAGCAACTCTCCACTTGGTGGAAGAAGGTGATTTGATTGTCCGTGATTTGGCATATATGCACCTTGATGCGTTGGAAGGAATTGTAAAGAAAATTGCTCACTTTCTTTGCAGATTAAACACGCAACGGAAAGTCTATCAAGAGCAAGATGGGGAAATGATTGAGCTTAATTTCTCAGCGATTGTGACTTTCATGCGTAAAAACGGTATCAAGCAATTTGAAGAACAGGTATGGCTTGGAAAAAAGAAAGATCTACAGGTAAGATTATTTCTCTTTCTGATGCCTGATCACGTTTACAATGAACGTATGCGAAAGGCAAATAAAAATGCCAAAAAAAAAGGCCATCAAGTGAGTGAAGAATACAAGGCCCGTGCAGCTCTGAATCTTTTTATAACTTCTGCAGCTCCTGAATCTATCAATATCGATACTGCATGGAAAATCTACTCTTTGAGATGGCAAATCGAACTGACTTTTAAAATTTGGAAATCGATTTGCAAGATTGATAGGGTGAAAAAGGTTAAAAAAGATCGTTTGGAGTGCTATATCTGGGCAAAATTGCTTATGATTGTGCTATGCTGGCGTATTGTCTGGTTTACGGCCAAACTTCTCGACCGGCATTACCAGAAAAACTTAAGTTTTTTCAAAGCATTTAAAACACTCATACGTGACATGACCAGACTTGAGCAAGTACTATCTGACGGGAAATCAACAATGGGTAAGTACCTCGTGGAATTTTTACAATTGAGTAACAAGAAACATATTTTGGAGAAAAAGAAGCTCGGCAATTATTCTGCCGAAGCCCTTGTTTCATCGTTAACAATTACATCAGAAGCTAAGGGTTTTTAATGCGATTATCCCTTAGCTTGACGGCTATGCCCCGGAGTCGTCACACAGCTCGTTTAAACTCGCTGCAGAAGTACCGTTGAAGATAAAACCTGTTTCTTTTATATACTTTATAATAAGAGGCTCTCCTGCATCTTCCGTAGCTTCGAGATGCCACTTGTGGGCATTTACCAGATCAAATTTTTCCCAGACATTGCTTGCGGTTTGCCCGCCAACAAGATTTGCCACGTTACCGATAAATTGTGCCAGATCTCCTCTTGGTTGCAAAAAATCACTGCAAGATAGGGGGCAAGTCTCATCTTGGCAATATTACATTTCAAGGCTACTCGTAATATCTTATGAGTCGTCCACTACGAATAGAATACCCCTGAGCCTGGTATCATCTTATGAATCGGGGCTGCAGATAACATAGATCGGCAGAAATTTATCAGGTTGCTGAAGGAAGCAGCCGCCCTCTGGAATGTTCGCATCAGTGGTTTTTACCTGATGGATAATCATTATCATATCCTTGCTCAGACTCCCCAAGGAAACCTGTCCAGGTTTATGCGTCTAAAAAACTGGAGCAACAAATTGAAAATATAACATATTGTGTCTTGAATGGTGAAATGTTGCCAAGATGAGACTTGACCCCTTTTTCGGCATGTCGCCAATCTTATGCAGCCAGCAGTATGTTGTTTATATTTTTATCCTTTTCCGAAGTAAGCTTATCAAAGGAAAGTCCCTCATCAGGGCTGCTTCCCGTTAAACCATCAAGCGGTGCACCGGGTGCGGTTCTATAGTTGAAGGAGTCATCACCTCCGCCCGGGGCAGCGGCAGCTGGCGGCAAAGGCTCAACCAGTGCTTCTATTTGTGAGGCAGAAACACCGTAGCCCCCTGAAGGCTGGATGTAATCCACCCGGTAGTCATCACCTTTATACCAGGCCTTTATCGTTACCATGCTGGACACTACCGTAAAAGAAGGCATGATGTAAAACATTCAAATCTACAATCAAAAAAGAAATTACTTAAATATATTTTAAAAAACAATTACTTACTGTTTAATGTATCTTTTGCGTATTACTACTCTGCAAACCTGGGAAGGTCAACAGAAAATTTGTATTAATATGTTATATTTCAGCATGATATGACTTCTTTCACCGTATATAAAGAGTTTCAAGCTGGTGTTAAAATTGCGTTAGCTGGAGTCTACTTATAATTGAGATACTTCAGGATATAACCTTGATATTTGTCAATTGGAATGATATATATCAAGGTTATGGAAGGTTATAAACGTCGATTAATTGAAAAAAGAGTGACTGAATTGTTTGCCTATTATCCGGTAATCGCTGTTCTGGGAGCACGGCAGGTCGGCAAATCAACCCTGGTGGAAAATCTCTTTACCGGGAAGGTAACCACTACTGTTTTTGACCCTGTGGTTGATATTGGCAATGCGAGACAAGATCCTGATTTTTTCATACAAAACACCCGGACTCCTGCCTTCCTCGATGAAATTCAATACGCCCCGGAGCTACTCGGTTCAATTAAGCGCAAAGTTGACCGGGAAAAACAAAACGGACAATATATTCTCAGCGGTTCACAAAACCTGTCAGTTTTAAAAGATATTTCCGAATCCCTTGCCGGTCGGGTCGCCATCATCAATCTCTGGCCCATGACCAGAAATGAATTATTCGAAGAGGCAGGTATCGGCTTTTTACAGGCGTGGTTAAGCACCCATGATAAACCCGCCCTGATTATACAGAAAAGTCTGCCGACATACACCTCAATATGGCATGGTGGTTATCCTAAAATTGCCGAACTGCCGGACCATCTTGTTCCCGGTTATTGGCAATCATACATGCAAACCTATATTGAACGAGATGTAAGAAAAGTCGCCAATATTGGTTCTTTGCAAACTTTTAGCAGATTTATCGGCCTGTTAGCAGCCTTAACTGCCCAGGAGATTAACCATAATCAACTTGGGAGAGAGCTGGGAATTGCCAGAAATACAGCCCTGGCATGGACGGAAATTGCCGAATCAACCTTTCAATGGCTTTCAGTGCCGGCCTTTTCACGAAACCCGGTAAAGAAACTCAGTGGCAAAAACAAAGGTTTTTTCACTGATACCGGGCTGATATGTTATTTGCAGAGAATTTCATCACCTGAGGTCATAGCTGGTCATCCCATGCAGGGACGCCTTTTTGAGACCTTTGTGGTCATGGAGATTATAAAACTGATTCAACAGTTGCCCATTCAGCCTAACCTGTATCATTTCAGAAGTCACACCGGAGCAGAGATCGATCTGATCCTTGAATTAAACGGTATCCTTTATCCCATTGAAATAAAATCAAAGAGTAATCCGAGCCGAAAAGATATTCGCGGCTTTTCTGCCTTCAGAGATTGCTTTCCAAAAGAAAATATCCATCAGGGGCTTGTTATCTGCGCAACTCCGTCCCTCCAGCCAATAAGCGAAGATGCCCTGGCTGTTCCCTGGTGGTGTCTATAGGAAAACGTAACTGCCCACAGGCCCCCATCTTCGCACGGTCACATTTGCCGATATAGAAGGACTATAACGGGCAAATGTGCCTGCACAAATATGGAGAACCTGTGAGCAGTTACAGTTCAGATGTAATAAAACCATAGAGTTATGAACTCCGCGAGTAATTACAGGAAAACATTTGTTCCGTCCGGATCAAATCCCCATTTCTTACTGAATAATTAAAGAAAAGGCTTCATTACAACTTTGTAATGAAAGTGAAAGACTACGGCAATGTTCAATGGCTATGATATGGTTGTTCAGCAAATGGCCTCCAAGAGCTTGTCCGAGGCAACCATATATAAAACTACACCAGGGTTGAGGTACACCAATGTTAGAAAATTCACCACAGGAAACACCACTTGCGGTTCCGGTATCCATCCCGGAAAAAACAGTGCAAAGCAGCGATGTGTATAGTTCCATTCAGACTATAAATGATGCCGTTAAGCACCATTCCGGCTGGATTGCCCCACTCAAATATGAGCTATCCAAGGTTATCATCGGCCAGGATAATCTGGTTGAACGACTGCTGATTGGCTTGCTTTCAGGGGGCCATATCCTCCTTGAAGGTCTGCCGGGTCTAGCCAAAACCCTGGCGGTAAAAACGCTGGCCGGGGCCGTGCAGGCAGATTTTAGAAGAATTCAGTTCACCCCGGATATGCTGCCTGCAGATATTATCGGCACTGAGATATACAATCCACAACGAACCACTTTTGAGGTGAAACAGGGGCCGATTTTCTCCACCCTTATTCTTGCCGATGAAATCAACCGGGCTCCAGCCAAGGTACAATCAGCTCTGCTCGAAGCCATGCAGGAAAAACAGGTTACCATCGGTGATCAAACTTTTCAGCTGCCGGAACTGTTTCTCGTTCTCGCCACCCAGAATCCCATCGAACAGGAAGGAACATATCCATTGCCGGAGGCCCAGATAGACCGATTTATGCTGAAGGTTGTTGTTGGTTATCCAAGCCAGGCCGAAGAACGAAAAATCCTCGACAGCTTCGATCACACCGATTCAAACATTCAGGTAACTCCTGTTGTCAGATCTGAGGACATCCTCGCTGCGAGGAAGGTCATCAACAGTATCTACATGGATGATAAGATTAAAGATTATATTGTCTCTTTAGTCTACGCAACCAGAGAGCCACAAAATTTCCAGCTTGAACTGAAAGAATATATTGAAACCGGCGCTTCACCCCGGGCCACAATCAACCTAAAAGCCGTTTCCCGTTGCCTCGCCTTCCTGGCCGGCCGTGGCTATGTTACACCAGATGATGTCAAAGCAACTGCAATTGATGTCATGCGCCACAGGATACGCATCAGTTATGAGGCCGAGGCCGAGGGTATCAGCAGTGAAGATATCATACGAAAAATTCTCGATACCGTTCCGGTTCCCTGATTGACTGGTGCAGACAATGGATAAAAAACTAACCCGTGAAATTCTAAAAAAAGTTCGTCAGATTGAAGTACGAACCAGCAGGCTTGTCAACGACAGTCTGGCCGGTAGCTACCAATCGGTCTTCAAGGGCCGGGGGATGAACTTTGATGAAGTTCGGGAATATGTACCCGGTGATGACATACGATCAATTGACTGGAATGTTACCGCCCGCACCGGTGTTCCCCATATCAAAAAATTTACTGAAGAACGGGAACTGACCATTATTCTTATGATCGACATAAGTGGTTCCGGTGATTTTGGTTCCCAAGCAAGCTCCAAGAGAGAAATAATGGCTGAAGTCGGTTCTGTGCTCGCTTTTTCCGCCGTACGCAACAACGACAAGGTGGGACTCGTACTCTTCACCGACACCATAGAACTTTATATACCGCCGAAGAAAGGACGCAGCCATATCCTGAGAATCATACGGGAGATACTCTACTTCCAACCCGAAGGCAGGAAGACGGATATCAACATTGCCCTTGATTTCACCAACAGAGTGATAAAAAGAAAATGCGTCGCCTTTCTTATCTCAGATTTCTGTCTGCCGGGTGATTTCGAAGCCGAACTCAAAGCGTTGCAGCCCAAATTACAGATCAGTAACAGAAAACATGACCTTATCAGTATCAGTGTATCTGATCCCAGGGAGTTCAATCTACCGGATATTGGCTGGATTACTCTCGAAGATGCTGAAAGCGGCGAGCAGGTTGAGCTGAACAGCTCTGACCCCGATATCAGACATCGGTACAATATACTTGCAGAAAACCGGAAAAAACTACTGTACAAAACTATTCGATCAGCGGGTATCGACATCCTCGACCTCTTCACAGATCGCTCGTATATGCCGCCACTTTTAAGCTTTTTCGGAGCACGAAAAGGAAGAACCCTATGAAAAAGCCTCCTCTTTTACTGATAGTACTATTCCTGTTGCTCTCGGTGACCAATATCTTTGCAGCAACGAGCCAGGAGCCCGCCCTCACCCTGATGAAACCACCACAAAAAACAGCAATACCTCTTGATACTACCCAGTTACGGGATATACAAGATCCTGTAACCATCAATACCTATCCACCATATCTCCTTATCGGTGGTGCTGTTTTTCTCGCTCTTTTCCTGCTGGCGCTTGCCTATTGGCTGATAAAAAAGAAACGGAAATCCGGACCACCCCCAATCTCACCCTGGCAAAAGGCACTTACAGAACTGGCCCAGGCACGAGAACTCTTTACCGCCCGGCAAAATCTTCTCTACATGGGCCGGATAAGTGAAATCCTCCGTCACTATATAGAATCCCGTTTTGGTATTCGTTCGACAAGGAAAACCACGGAAGAATTCCTCTCTGATCTACAGAATGTACAGGACAATGAGCTTCTGCAAAATTCCCAGGACGAATTACAAACGTGCCTCGAACAATGCGATCTGGCAAAATTTGCCCACCGTGTCCCCGAGGAACAGATTATGACACAAATGGAAGAGGCCGTGACAGCCTTTGTAGAGAAAACAACGCCAATAACCGATCCAAATGGGGGGAAAGCATGAGATTTCTTCATCCGGAGTTCCTCTGGCTCCTCACTCTGCTGCCTTTACTCGCATTTTTTTATGGTCGCCGGGGTGTTGGCCCTTCCCTCGTTTTTTCCAGTACCAGCATCGCCGCATCTGTGGCTGCTGCAGGAAAAGTCCGACCGGGGCGACTCAGTTTCTTTTTACGGCTTGGGGTTCTCTCTCTTCTTATATTCGCACTAGCCAGGCCACAACAGGGCAACAGCACAACAGAAATTGAAGCTAGTGGTATAGATATTCTTCTCGCAGTCGATGTCTCAGGCTCGATGGAGGCCATGGACTTCACCTTGGGCGGCAAACCTGTCAATCGCCTCGAAGTCGTCAAAAAAGTAGTGGCCGAATTTATTAAACAACGCCCCAATGACCGCATTGGTCTCCTCGCCTTCGGCGGTCGTCCGTATATGGTCAGTCCACTTACTTTAGATCACGACTGGTTACAAAAAAGACTGGGTTCTTTAAAAATCGGCATGGTCGAAGATGGAACCGCCATCGGCTCGGCAATCGGGAGTGGTACTAATCGGCTGCGTGACAGAAAATCCAAATCGCGCCTGTTGATTCTTCTGACGGATGGAATGAACAATGCGGGGCGTATTCCTCCCCTCATTGCCGCAGAAGCCGCTGAAACGCTGAAGATTAAAGTATACACCATCGGCGCAGGTACAAGAGGTGAGGCACCCATCCCCGTCACAAATCAGTTCGGTCAACGGCAACTGATGCGCGCTAAAGTTGATATTGATGAAAAAACATTGACTGAGGTTGCAGAAATTACCGGTGCACGATATTTCCGGGCAACCGACACCGCATCTCTTGCCAAGATTTATGAAGAAATAAACAGTATGGAAACCACGACAAGAACCATCAAAAATTTTGAACATTACCGTGAACTGTTCCCCTTCTTTGTTCTCGGGGCGCTTATCCTTCTCGGATTCGCACTCTATAATTCACGCAGAAAACTGCCATAAGATCACATGACTATGAACTTTGCACAACCACTCTGGATATTTATCGGCCTGGGCCTCTGCATAGGCATGGAATTAATCTTCCACCTGATGCAGAAAAAACGACAGCTTCTGCTGGAAAAATTTGCTGCCCACCAGCTCATCGGTAAACTAACGGGTAATGTTTCCATCCGCAAAAGAAGATACAAGAATGTCCTTATCCTTCTTGGTGTCTTCATGTGTTTTGTGGCTCTGGCACGTCCCCAGTACGGATATAAATGGATTGATGTTAAACGTAAAGGTATCGACATCCTCTTTGCTCTCGACACCTCAAAGAGCATGCTCACTGAAGATATCAAACCCAACAGGCTCAAACGGGCACGTCTTGCAATACTTGATTTTGTCAATCAGCTGGAAGGTGATCGGGTCGGGCTCCTGCCCTTTGCCGGTTCTGCATACCTTATGTGTCCCCTGACTCTCGATTACGATGCGTTTAACCAATCCCTTGCGGCCATCAGCACAGACATTATCCCCCGAGGTGGTACAAATATTGGAGCCGTTATAGATAAGGCGGTTGAAACGCTTAACAATGCGGCCAATCATAAGATCCTGATAATTCTCACCGATGGCGAAAATCTGCAGGGTGATGCACTACAGGCGGCAACATCTGCTGCCAAACAGGGTCTGACAATATATACCGTCGGCGTGGGCACCAATGCGGGCGAACTCATCCCACTGCCTGGAACCGGCAAAGGTTTTATCAAAGATAAAAATGGGAGCTTTGTCACCTCAAAGCTTGATGAAGAAACACTTACCAAAATAGCAATAGAAAGTGACGGCCTCTATGTCCCCCTGGGCCCGTCCGGTGAAGGACTGGAAACCATTTACCAGAAAAAACTCGCCCTTATTCCAAAGACTGAGCTTGCAGAAAGAAAACGCAAGGTACCTCTGGAACGATTCGAATGGGCGCTGGCTTTTGCTCTTGTTTTCTTCTGCCTTGAACTCCTGACAGGAGAGAGGAAAAATGGGAAAACAGAACCTCTGGTGTCGATCATCCGATCCAGACTGGGGCGCAAGAAAAGCTTAGTAATTCTTGCTCTGTTGCTGACGAGCATGGTTGCAGGCAAAAGTTATGCTTCTCCGGGTGAAGATGCGTACCATCGTGGAGATTATCTAAAAGCTTCTGAATACTACAGTAAAAAATTGGAAAAACGTCCAGATGATCCCGTGCTCAATTACAATTTTGGCACAAGCGCATATAAAAACAATATGTTTGATGATGCCAGTGAGGCATTTTCCAAAGCATTGAAAAGTGACGATGTCAAGTTGCAGGAAAAGGCGTATTACAATAAGGGAAATGCTCTTTTCAATAAAGGAATGGAGAGCAGGCAGTCCAACCCCGGCCAAACCATAGAAAAATGGACACAGGCCCTGGCCGCTATGGATTCTGCCCTGGCTCTCAATACCGAAGACAAAGATGCAACGTACAACCGGGATCTGATACATAAGGCTCTTGAAAAACTGAAAAAACAACAGAAACAGCAAAACAAAAAACAGAACAAGAAACAGGACAAGCAGGGGCAAAAGGATCAGTCACAAAAGAATAAACCATCGGACAAAAAAGATGGTCAGCAGAAATCTCAGCCAAAGTCCGGAAAATCTGATCAGCAAAACAGCCCGGCAAAAAAGAATTCGGCAGGAGACAAAGAAAAGAAACTCTCTGCAGCCAACCAGAAGCAAAAAAGTGAGAAAAAAGAAGCTCAAAAAGAGGCGGCAAGAGATGCGCAACGGCAAAAGCTTGGTAAAATGACAAGAGAAGAGGCAAAAAGAATGCTCGACGCTTTGAAAAACGAGGAAGGCAAACTCAATTTTGTCCCCTCCGGTACCGCAAACAATGAAAAAACTGTTGAGAGGGACTGGTAATGATAAAACGGTTCACATCTTTCCACACACTGCTCTTCGGATGTGTTGTTCTTTTTGCAATGCTGGCAATTGTACCTGCCCGTGCGGAGGTCTCTGTTGAAGCATCCCTAAGTCATCACAGCTTTCCGGTTAATCGGGCGGCACAACTCTCGATTACCATACGTGGCAATTCCAACTCTGCCACCATTCAACTGCCGGATGTGAAAAACATCACCTTTCACAGTCGGGGCCAGTCGACACAGGTCAATATGATTAATGGTAGCTATTCTTCTTCTCTTACCAGAACATATCTGGTTCAGGCAGCAAAGGCCGGAAAATACACAATCCCCCCAATACGAGTCAATGACGGCGGGAAATCATTTTCAACAAAAGCTATCAATTTCGAAGTCACACCTGTGGGAACACAGGGGAACAACAGCACCGGCAATGAAAAAACGACGGTAAACGATATTGCCTTTATCCGTATTGAGCAGAGTGGGAACCATTTCACAGGAGAGATGGTTCCGGTCACCATAAAAGCTTATTTCAGTGAAAAATATCGATTCAGTCAGATTGATCGACCCGTGTTAAAAGGTGATGGTGTTGTCATGTCGCCACTGCCTGAAGAACCTGAACAGACAAGAGAATCATTGGGCGGAGCATCGTACAATGTAATCAGTTGGAAAACAGCTTTATCCGGTATAAAAACTGGAAAACATCCCATCTCTTTTACGCTCGATTGCTCCCTGCTTATAGCCCAACAAAGGCGTTCACTTTCACCTTTTGGTGGCAGCAGCCTTTTTGACGACTCATTCTTTGACAATTTCCTCGGCGGATATCAGCGCAAATCCATCAGCCTGACCAGTGGCGAACTCTCCTTTAATGTGATACCCATTCCTTCAGAGGGCCAACCTGCAGATTTTTCAGGCGCCATCGGCGATTTTACCATGCAAGTGAGAGTCACCCCCATAAAGGTCGAAGTCGGTGAACCTCTGACACTGACCATTGACATATCCGGCGAAGGGAACTTTGACAGGGTTAATACACCTTCTTTTCCCAAAAGCCCACTATGGAAGACATATGCTCCTACTACGGAATTTATCAGGCAGGGCAGTATCTTTTCCGGTACCAAGAAATTTGAACAGGCTGTGATTGCCAAAACAGATACAGTCAGAAATATACCCTCCCTTTCCTTTACCTTTTTCAATCCCCATAAACATAAATTTATTACGATCGACAGTGGTGAAATTCCGATTGAAGTGAAGCGCAGTAATCAACCCGTGCAAAAACAGCCTGTTGTTTCTGTACCACAGCACCAGCAACAACTAAAAACCGCGGCATCACCTCCAGTCGCAGAGATCAGCGGACTTGCACCAATACATCTCAAGACCGGATCATTTCACCAGAAAATTATTCCATTATTTCAAAAGAGCTGGTTTATTGCACTTTCTCTGCTCTGTTTTCTCGTCCTTTTAGCCCTTATTTTTCTACGAATCCGGCTGAGTAATGTCAGCAAAAAACCGGAAATTCGTGAAAAACAGCTTGCTCTGCAATTACTGACAAAAGACCTGCATTCAGTGGAACAGGCAGAAGCATCAGGAGACAGCCTGGCTTTTCTTATGGCATGCCGAACCACAATACAGAACATGCTCGGTTTTATCTGGCAGACAGAACCCACAGCCATCAGCCTTGCAGATATTCGCGACCGTCTCCAGAGCGATTCCGGACTAATCACAATTTTTGAAGCAGCCGGACAGGCCGCCTACGGCGGAGAAACACTTTCAGACAAACAAATGCAAAACTACTCCACCACCTTAAAAACGGAACTGGAGAACCTTCTATGAAAACAAGATACTTCATACCCATTCTCCTGCTTTTTACCATGATTTTGTCAGTATCGGCTGCCGTCTCTGGCAAAAACAGCATAGAAACCAGGTTTCAACAGGCAAATGAAAGCTATAGCCGAGGTAATTATCAGAAGGCAATAGAACAATATGTGGAAATATTAGAAGAAAACGGGTACTCAGCCGCCGTTCTCAGCAATCTGGCAAACAGCTACGTGCAGACGGGTGAAACCGGAAAGGCTGTCCTCAATTACGAACGCGCCCTGCGACTGGCACCATCTAGTTCCGACATTAAAAGCAATCTCAATATGGTACGAAAAAACAATGGCCTGTTCCCAAAAGACTCTTCCTGGAGTGAGCAGGCAATACACGTTCTGACCATTAACCAATGGACAGTTATGGCATGTATTGCACTACTTTTTTGCAGCTTAAGTCAGTTTATTGCAATCAGAGGCTATATGACGAAAAAAGTTACCACGGGAGTAACCATAGCATCCATCTTCATTTTTGCTCTGGCCACAAGTGCAACCGCTTTTCACTATCAATATTTCAATCCGTCGGTGGTTATCTCGCCAAAGGCAAGGTTACTGGTTTCACCTTTTGCCTCATCCGCATCAATCGGCATCATCCAGGAAGGCCGATTGATCTACCCTGAAAAAAATCATGGCGACTACGTCTACGTTACAGATGAAACGAACCGAAAGGGATGGATACACTTCCACTCCATAGAAGCCGTGTGTGTAAAGTAAACCGTACGGAGTAAGGCACTAACGCGGTAAACCGCAAGTAAGTACCTTGGAAGTATATATCTATTTTTCCCGGTTAAATACTCCGCTCAATTTCTCGGAGTCTGCGCTTACCTGTTTTTTATACCCCTCAAGGGGGTACTGAAAAGAGTCACAGCTGTTACGAAATAAGGCACTAATATCGAAACTTACCAACCAACGTATTAAGTTGATCGGCTAAACCGGCAAGTTCCTGTGAATTTTCATTTACCCGGGTGCAGTCGTTGGATATCTCACCGGAGGCGTCAGTCACTCTACTGATATCACCAGCTATTTCCCCTGAAACGATAGAACTTTGTGCCACATTTTCATTCACTTCACTCAAACCGACGGAGGCTTGAGACACATTGGTGACGATTTCACGGGTTGTTACAGACTGCTCCTCAACGGCGGTGGCAATTGTTGAAACAATGGTGTCAATTTCGTGAACAACGGTTGACACTTCATTAATTTCAGTTACGGTACCATCCGTACTGGCCTGAATACTGTCGACCTGTCGTTTGATTTCCCCTGATGCCTCAGCAGTCTGCCTTGCCAGTTCTTTAATCTCATTGGCAACAACGGCAAATCCTTTCCCTGCATCCCCGGCCCTTGCGGCTTCAATCGTCGCATTAAGAGCAAGCAAGTCAACCTGACTGGAAATATCCGTTATAGTTTCAACAACTTTTCCAATTTCACGGGCAGCTGTACCCAATTCTTCCACCTGGGTGGAAGCACTGGTGGTACGACTAACTGCAGACGTCGTTATTTCCCTTGCTTTTTCAGTATTCTCAGCAATTTCATTGATGGTGGCAGACATTTCTTCTGTTGCAGCAGCGACCATCCCAACATTAGTTGAAGCCTGCTCCATTGCAGCCGCCACAGAATTCATATTGGCACTCATCTCTTCGCTGGCAGTTGCAACAGTATTAGCAGTACTCGAGGTTTCTTCAGCACTGGAAGCCATCTGATTGGCTAGCCCTGCCAGGGACTGAGAAGATTGTAGCAAGCCAGTTGCATTTCCCGCAACATCTCGTATGATATTCTGTACTTTTTCAACAAACTGATTGAACCAATGGGCCATTTCTTCTGTTTCATCACCCGAATTGTCAGTTATCCGTTTGGTCAGATCACCTTCGCCTTCGGCAATATCTTTCAGCATTTCAATGATTGCACGTACTGGTTTAACAATCCCAATGGCAACAACCAGATATGCTATTGCGATTGCAAGTAAAATCAACCCAACTATCACCCCGCCCTGTTTATAAATCTGTGCACGAATGGCTTTGCTTGTTTCTTTTTTCTGAACTGCAATAGCCTTATCAATATCATCCGTGTACACACCGGTGGCAATTACCATATTCCATTTCTTAAACTCTTTTACAAAACTCAGCTTAGGTTGTGGCTCTTCGTCACCTGGTTTTGTCCATCGATATTCGTCGTAACCTTCCCCTTTATCAAGAGCCAGGTTTATCTGACCCACAATCATTTGTTTGCCGTCAGGATCTTTAAAAAAAGTATCGGGTTTACCAATCAGGCTCTCTTTTGGATGTTTCAGCATTTTTCTTGTTTTAGAATCCATCACATAAAAATAATCCGAATCATTTTTGCCATATCGTAGTGAATTAATGGCATTCAAGGTTTTTGTTTTCAAATCCGCCTCAGTTGATTCAAGATAGATCCCGGCACCAATTACCCAGCCCCAGGGCTCAAACAATTTTACGAAAGAAAGCTTTTTCTTTAAAATTTCTTCACCGGATGAATATTTTTTTGTTTCATATTCAACATATCCGGCACCACCATCTTTTGCCGCTTTAACAAATTCTTTATAGACTTTTTTGCCGTTCAGGTCGTAGTTTGACATATCTTTGCCGCTATCCTTTGGCTTAAACGGATGCATTACCAGCCTTGGGTAGAGATCGTTGATCCAAAAATATCCTTTCCCATTCTCACCAAAACGCATTTTTTCAATAATCTTCTTTGCATACTCCTGCCGTGCCTGAGTGTCTCCCAAATCTTCATTCTCGAAAGAAACTTCGATTGCTGAATACGCCTGGTTAACGGCACTTTTGATAATATTCCCGTAATACTTTTTTAATTTGGCAGAATCCTGGGACTCATCATAATTATGTCTGGCAATATTGTAGGCTGAGGCCACAAGATATTTCAACATCGCCTTTTTTTCCCCCATTATTGCCTGCCTGTAACTGACTATCTCCTCACGCCCCCGATCTATCAGAGAATAGGACGAAATAACAATGGACACAACACCCAGTAAAAACAGACTGCAAATAACAAGAGCATTTATTTTGACATTAATCGACGCTTTCAATTTCATACAAGACTCCCTTTCTCCAATGATCGTTCATGGCGATACGCTGCTGGCTATTGAGAAACAACCGTTCCCTTTCATGTTATTTGCAACACTGTAGAAAAATCAAGACAATTCAACGCAACGAAGAATAATTCTCACAAAGGTATAACAATATCCGGGAACGGGAGCAGAATTCTGGATAAACGAAGGAAAACAATCAATCAGGTGAATCACACAAAGAATTTCGCAGCTCGGTAAGGTTTGCCGTGGCCTCAGCAATATTTTCGGAAGAGAGTTCCAGGGTGTATTTATAGTTGCTCATACTTTTACCATATCGCTTGTCATAATAATCAACAAGCAGAATACGAACCAACTCCCGCAGCTCTCCGTTCTGAAGAAGCCGACACATCTTTTCAACCGGCCCGGCGCCCATTTTCTGTTTAAGAGATTTCAGTATGGTTTCAATCTGCCGGAGAATTCTTGTATCGGTTACCGGGTAGTCTTCTATAATTCTGGTAATTCTTGTTTCCATGCTGCAATGTACGTATACCAGCACACCACTTTTCATGGACATAGCAAGCGGTTTTGGTGTAAATACTCTACCTATCTTACGGCTTTCACCTTCGATAAAATATGGCTCTCTGCCTAAAGAGGCGATAACCTCAACCAGTCTGCTTTCAAAGGTTCTCTGATTACTCGGCTCCCGGTCAAGTCCTCCAAAAAGAGAACTGCGATGACGGGCAAGATCCTCCAGGTCAATGGCATGGTTAAGTTGTTCGATGATACGTGTTTTTCCCGTTCCTGTCAGTCCGTGAATAACAATGACTTTCGGTTGAAAATCCACCAACCTCTCCATTACCATATTGCGATATTGTTTATAGCCTCCCGCAAGCTGAAACACCTTATAACCACACTGATCCAGCAAATTACCTACGGAACGGGAGCGCATACCACCCCTTGCACAAAAGACAACACATGCTGTCTCTCGATATGGTTCAAAACCGGCAAGTAGCTCAGAGAATTTACTGCCGACGTACTCAAACCCCTTGTCGATGGCCTGCGGTTGTCCTGCATGACGATACAAGGTGCCGATAACATTGCGTTCATCATTGTCAAAAAGTGGAACGTTTACCGCTCCGGGTAGAGTCCCTGCAGCAAATTCTTCTGCAGTACGAACATCGATAATCTGGAAATCCCCGGCTTCAACTTCAGCAAAATCTATTGACTGCAGATTTTTTTCAAGAATTGCCTGGTGGGAAATATCTTTTTTCATATTTACCTACAATGTAACTACTCACTGAGTTCATAACTCTATGTTTTTATTACCTCTGAACTGTAACTGCTCACAGGTGCTCCATATTCGTGCAGGCACCTATAAGTTACCGGTGAGATATTGAACAATTGAAACAGCGGTAAGTGTTGCTGTTTCTGCTCGTAATATTCTCTTGCCAAGACTCACCGTAATCCATCCCATTTTCCGGGCATGTTCAACTTCCTCCCTGGAGAAACCGCCCTCCGGTCCAAGAAGAAGGATAACAGGCTGATTATTGCTCAAACCGGGAATATCCTGCAAACGGACCTTTTTTTCTTCCTCCCAGAAGAGCAACCGCACACTCTCTGCACACTCGGAAACCTCGTCCAGCCATTCGGTATACGATACCGGCATGTCCAGCTGCAGTTGACGACTGCGCAGACACTGTTTGCACGCGGCGAGACTGATGCGCCGCCATCTCTCATGTTTTTTCAGGCTCTGTTCTGCATTCAGTTTTCCCTGACATCTGGAGCTGCGAAGAGGTGTCATGCGGGTTACTCCAAGTTCTGTACATTTTTGTGCAACGGTGTCCATTTTATCTCCTTTTAAAACAGACTGCCCAACCCAGATAATTTGCTCTTTCCCGTCATCTTTTGAAACTATTGCCTCAATGTGCAATTCGACCCTACGACCAGTTGCCGTAACCATGGCACAATATACAAATCCTGATCCATCGAGCAGCTCAACTGTTGCTCCTTTTGACAATCGAAGAACTTTTACCAGATGATACGATTCTTCCTCAGAAAGAAAAACAGTTTCACCATTCCGATCGTTGGGTTCAAAAAAAAAGCGTCGCATCAACCTTTTCCAACCTCCACATATTTTGTCTCATCCTGCATATGAAAAAAATCAACGTCTTTCAAATTGACAATTTTCAAAGAATTCCGTAATTATATAGAAGACAGACTTCATATTTTTGACTTCTACTGTACTATTTTTCAACATCGGAATAAAACCATGTCAATTGAACGAAGAGAGCAGGAACGCTTTTCTTTAGACCTTCAGGCCAGAATATCCTACCGACACACAACAGATGACGTCCCTCCAACAGTTGACGTCCCTCCAACAGTTGACACGGTGGCCGCAAACGTCAGTTCAGGTGGTGCCTTTCTGCAATCCGACCATGTTTTCCCCATGGCCTCAAAAGTACAAATAGAATTTTATATCCATATTGATGATCTGAAAAAACTCAAATTCATCCTTTCCATGGAAAGCTTGAAACAACTTACCGGTGATCACATCTGGGTCAGTACCAGCGGTATTGTTATTCGGCAGGAAGAGCACGGTGTAGGCATCATTTTCGATACCGATTACCAACTCACACCCATGCAATCACCTGGAATGACTAAATAATAGTATTCACATTACCCTTTTTACAAATTTCAATGCCGCCCACTCTTTTTCTTCTTTCTGCTCCAGCAACACAAACCCTTTCAGCTTAAATGTTGCAATCACATTGTCAACCTGCTCTCCAACCAGTAACCCTGAAAGTATCAGAATCCCGTTCTCGCGGGTGACACGCGCCAGATCTTCAACCATTGAGATAAGAACATTATGGACAATATTGGCAACAGTCACCGAAAAGTGATCTTCGAGAGCCTCCAGTGAAACCCCACTTACTCTCATCTTGTCCTGCATACCGTTTAGGATCACATTATCGGTGGCCACAGCAACCGCATCACCATCGTTATCTATCCCATGGACGATCTCAGCCCCAAATAGGACAGCAGCCATACCGAGTACCCCGGTGCCCGTACCCACATCAAGAAGGCTGAGTCCCACCGTACCTGCCAATGTCTCCTGGATGCACTCAAGTGTAAGACTGGTCGTAGCGTGATGTCCAGTCCCAAAGGCCATTCCTGGATCCATGGTGATAACCTGTTCCCCCGGTTTTGGCTGATATTTTTCCCAGG
This sequence comes from uncultured Desulfobulbaceae bacterium, assembly GCA_947311315.1. Lineage (GTDB taxonomy): Bacteria > Desulfobacterota > Desulfobulbia > Desulfobulbales > Desulfocapsaceae > Desulforhopalus_A. Next base: position 17,797 of record CAMZKN010000178.1, read on the forward strand.
TTGGACTAATCACCAGACCGGGAACAATCGCAAAAGGCTTAAAATGTTCCTTCCAGCTCTTCCCCCAGTCTTCGTCTTCCATCATCGTCGAAGAAAGTTCAGGTATCGATACATTGAAAATAGTTGCCAGTTCCGATAAATAGGCAGTAATTGATACAATAGTTTCTTCAATGAAGACTGTATCAAAATCCGCCTTTTGTATATATGCGTTTATTGTACCATAAAGAGGTTCATCCGGTGCACCCGTCTCCACCCCCGCTTCAAAAACGCCTATAAGAAAGTCACCGATGGATTCCACCATGACAGGGTCAGTTTTAATGGTTATTTTCAGGCATACTTCGTTCATCACAATCTCTTTTTTAAAGGCTACTTGAAAAGAGCAGTACCATCCTTTTCATATGACAAACGGTAACAACCACGCTATGATATTGTAACCTACCAGAGGTAGTAAGGCATTAACGTGGCAAACCGCAAGTAAGTACCTTGGGGGTATATACCTATTTCCCAAGTTAAATACTTCACTCGTTTTCTCGGAGTCGGAGTTTATGCCCGACTTTTCAGGGTGCTTACCTGTTCTTTACTACAGCTTTTACGGAGTAAGGTCTAAAACATACATTCAGGTACTACTTTGCATTCAACGTCATCACTTATAACTCACTTTAGCGGATGTCCCGACTGTGACATGCTTCTGCCTTGTTCAGAGGTGCCGGAAGGACACTCCGGCACCTGCCCCAGATGCGGAAAAACGCTTTGTAAAAAAACGACACACTCCGTTGTCAAAACCCTGTCACTGAGTATTACCGGGCTGCTCATATATATCCCAGCCATGACATTACCACTCTTGACGCTTGAATCCCACGGTTTTAACGGTTCTGCCAATATACTCGAATCGGTCATAAATTTTTACAGAAATGATTATTTTTTTGTCGCTGGCATGGTACTGTTTTCAGCAGTTATATTTCCACTTGTACTCCTCATCTGCATCTTTACCATCTCTTTTCAGCTGAACAGACAACAGGCCTCTCCTTTGATCGCAAAATTGTTCAGGGTTTATCATCACCTCGAAGAATGGGCAATGGTGGAAGTGTATCTGCTTGGAATTCTCATCACCATAATCAAAATGGCAGACAGTTCAGATATTTATTACCGCTCCGGCATTATCTGTTTTTCTATTCTGGTTCTGATTTCTCTGGCAATTTCCACACTAATCGACCGAAATCTTTTTTGGCACCTCATTGAAAACAGAGGAAAACCAGACCACCATACTCCTTTTCAACCACACCGCCCCAATACTATCCTGACTACTGCCTGCAATGAAGGTCTGGTTCTGTGCCATGTTTGCCACAAATTATCACCGGCAGACCTTGAAGGCAGTAAATGTCCCCGCTGCGGTGAAATTCTGCACAGCAGAAAACCACACTCCATTGCCCGCACAACAGCTCTTGTGCTTACTTCAGCTATTCTCCTCATCCCCGCTAACGTTCTGCCAATTATGCGCGTCGATTTCCTCGGACTCCCTGACCGGTCGACGATCATGGATGGCATTATTTATTTTTTTCACAGCGGATCCTACGCCATTGGTCTGATCATTTTTGCAGCATCAGTTCTTGTGCCCGTTTTCAAGATTATCGGCCTCACTATTATCCTTACAACAACGCGTCCATGTGGCAGCTATGCACTGTTGCAAAAGACAAAACTCTTTCGATTTATCGCCTTTATAGGCAGGTGGTCAATGCTTGATATTTTTGTTATTGCCCTGCTTACGGTTCTTGTGGATTTTGGTTTTCTTACATCAATCCACACAGCTCCTGCGGCCACTTACTTTTGTTTTGTCGTCGTATCAACCATGCTTGCAGCGACTGCTTTTGATCCGAGAATCATGTGGGATAAATGTAACCCCTGTCAACAGACAATTGCCAACCATCACCCTGTGCACGAATAAACCATGCAAAGCGAACCTGAAATAAAGAAAAACTCCGGTATTTCCGCAATATGGACACTGCCTATCATTGCCCTCTGCATCTGTGGCTGGCTTATTTACTCAAGTATCCAAAATGCAGGTGTTGAAATTACTATTAATTTTAATGATGCCACGGGTATCGTCCCCGGAAAAACCCAGGTAATGATCAAGGGGATGCCTGTTGGCCTGGTGAAAAAAATCCACCCGGATCTTGACAACCAACAGGTAAAAGCAATTGTTAAAATGGAAAAAGAAGTAGTCAAACATCTCGTTAAAGATGCCGTTTTCTGGGTTGTTCGCCCTGAACTTTCGGCCAGTTCAATCAGAGGACTCGATACTATTTTTTCAGGCAGTTATATTGGCATGCAGCTGGGCACATCCAAAACACCCAGCCGGGAATTTACCGGTCTTTTATCAGCACCTCCCGTCGCGCCGGACAAGCCCGGTCTTCATTTCCAGCTGATGGCGGAAGTGTTAGGATCCATACAGGTGGGAACGGGAATATACTATCGGAATATTGAAATCGGCACGGTGCAGAAACATAAGTTGGTGGGGGCGGACAGTATCCTTATCGATGCATTTATAAAACCGGAATTCAAATACCTTGTGCGGGAGGGCAGCAGGTTCTGCAACGCAAGCGGAATTCAGATCAGCGGCAAACTGCCAAATCTAAAAGTTAAAATCGAATCCCTGGCGTCAATTTTAAGGGGTGGGATACTTTTGCATACACCTGAGCAGCTACAAGACACCCCTCTTGCCCGGGACGGCCATATTTTTTCACTCTACCCAGACTATGAATCTGCCAATTTCGGTATCCCCATGACCTTAACCCTTGCCTCAGGTGAAAACATAGTTGAGGGTTCAACCAAGATTATGTACCGTGGCCTTGAGGCCGGTTTTGTCAACGAAATTCAGATAAATGATGATGAGCAACGTACAGTAACTGCCCATATTCTCCTTGATCCAAGAGCAGAACTCATCCTCCGTGAAGGAACACAGTTCTGGATGGTCAAACCTGATATTTCTCCAGCTGGCCTCAAGAATATCAATTTACTTTTATCAGGAAACCATATCACCTTCCAACCTGGTTCCGGTGGTTTTAAAAACCATTTCAACATACTGTCCAAGCCACCGCCACAGACTCCTCTTCGCCCCGGCAAAAGTTTTCTTTTGACATCGAACCATGCTGTCAGTCTCTCACGGGAATCACCTGTCTATTTTAAAGATATTCATGTTGGCGAAGTGATAGATTCAGATCTCGACATATCCGGGAAAACCATAAATACAACTATTTTTATCTACAGGGAGTATCTCCATCTTCTCAGCACCAAAAGCATCTTCTGGATGCATTCAGGAGTAGACGTTCAGGCAAACTTTTCAAAAGGCTTTTCTCTCTCAACAGGTCCTCTGGCCAGTCTCATGCAGGGAGGCATCAGCTTTACCACCCCGGATAAATTACGAAAACAGAAAAACTTTGCCCCCGCTGAAGGATTCGCTTTTCCTCTCTTTAAAAGCTACGAGGAAGCTGCTAAAAATTCGGTGACCCTGAAGCCACCGGGCAAGCATATCCTGATCGTCTCAAAAAATGCCCAGTCACTTGCGCTTGGCTCTCCAATTCTGCATAAAAATATCACAATTGGTGTCGTTGAAGACTTTCGTCTGACAAAGGATCAGAGAAAAGTCCTGATCGAATGTCTTATTTTTGCAGATTTTAAAGATATTGTTGGTAAAAATACACGATTCTATAATACAAGCGGCGTTACCATATCCGGTGGAATCAATGGTTTTCAGGTTCGAACCGGCTCGCTGCAGTCAGTCCTTGCCGGAGGGATAGGTTGTCTGAATATTACTGCAGAAACTTCAATTGCAGCAAAATCCCCCTATCCTTTATATTCCAATCTTGAAAATGCTCTCCATGCGGATGAAGTAATGATATCGGTACAACTCGATGATATCAACGGCCTGAAAATTGGTTCTCCTGTTCGATATAAAGGTATTGATGTCGGACAGATTACACAGCTTGACTTTACCGATGACCAGAAATCTGTCATCGCTATAATTCGCGTTAAAAAGAGCGTAGAATCTCTTTTTCGGATTGATACCAGGATCTGGGTGGAGCAGGTCGAAATTGATTTTTCCGGTATCAAAAATGTTGAAACACTTGTTTTTGGCTCCTATCTGAATTTTCTACCGGGTTATAGTGATCCCACCCACAGTCTGGTTGCGGTTGCCGAACCCCCGCGAACAGATATTGCTAACCGTGATGGGTTGGGGATAATACTGGAGACGAAGCACCTGGCCTCCCTCAATATTCACTCTCCCGTATATTACAGACAGATACCAGTAGGAAAAGTAACCGGATTTGAACTTACCAAAACCTTCCAGAAGATTCTGGTGTACGTCACAATAAAACCACAATACTCCGCAATAATCCGGGAAAACACCAGGTTCTGGAACGTCAGCGGCGCCAAAATAGAAGGGGGTGTCTTCTCCGGTCTTACTATTAAAACAGAATCTTTTGAGGCTATCATGAGAGGTGGTATTGCCCTTGCTACACCCGACAACGAAAATACAGGCAGTGCTATTCTGCCAGGACATCATTTCCCACTCTATGATAAGGCCGAAAAGCAATGGCGGGACTGGAGCCCTGATATTGTTCTTCTTGAACAGCAGGAGCAACACGAAAAAAATACAACCAACACCCAGAATTGACAGATGACCAGACACTATGCCGCAAGCCCGGCTGCATCACGCTTTAAACTCTTCCATGAGCTCATGCAGCGCAAGGTAAAACAGATACTCCTCATTTCCACCCCCTACGAAGCCTGGATAATGGAGCAGGATTGCCGTCTATCCGAACAGATTGTTCACGAATACAGCGGCCTCAATCTCAGCCACCCGCCCCGACTCACCTGGGTTTCTTCCATTGAAGAGGCTTTATCTGCCTGTGATGACGGTGACTTTGATTTTGTTATCGTTATAGCCCAGGCGGTGAACCAGAAAACAACAAATACCTGCAAAACCATTAAAGAAAAACATGATATGCCTGTAGTTGTGCTCACCCATCAGGACACACCTCTACAATCCGATATTTTTGCAAATGGCACTGCTAATGCGATAGATCGAATATTTTTCTGGACAGGGCAGGCGGATATTCTGCTGGCCATTATTAAATGTATAGAAGATCAGTTTAATGTCCTCAGTGATATTCACTGCGCTGATGTACGTGTTATTCTTTTTGTTGAAGATTCTCCTTTTTATCTTTCCGCCCTGCTCCCCGTCCTCTATAAAGAACTGGTCAAGGAAACCCAGGCCGTAATTGAAGACAGCCTCAACCAGGAACATCGACTGCTCACCATGCGGGCAAGGCCAAAAATTCTACTGGCCCATACCTTTGAGCAGGCCATGTCACTCTATGAACAGTTCGAACCCAATATCCTTGGTGTTATCTCGGACGTTCGCTACCCGCGAAACAATAAGCATGACGGAGAAGCCGGCCTTCACCTGCTCAGACATATCAAACAGGAACGGTTCGACATTCCCCTTCTGCTCACCAGCTCAGAACCGCACAATGCTGCCCGTGCAGCGGCCATCCCGGCTCCCTTTATCGATAAAAATGCACCTTTTCTCAACCGACAGATCCGCTCGTTCCTTCTTAATCACCTGGGTTTTGGAAAATTTACCTTCAAAGATGCCAGAGGAAATATATTGGCACATGCGGATAATCTCTACAGCCTTGAAAAAAGAATTCGGGAAATTCCACTGGAATCTTTTCTCTACCATAGCCAGCAAAATGATTTTTCACGCTACCTTTACACCCTGACTGAGGTAGAGCTGGCCGGCAAGCTCAGACCAATGCGTCACACATCTTTTGCCACCGGCGAAAAACACCGGCAGCAACTGGCAGATATGATCAAAGAACAGCGTATGCTGCGCCAAAGAGGTATTATTGTAGACTTTGAACCAAAACGATTTGACCCCGACACGGAATTCAGTAAAATTGGTAATGGTTCCCTCGGTGGCAAAGCACGGGGCCTTGCATTCTTCTCATCGATGCTCTACCAGCACGCCGATCTGATGAAAGGTTTTTCCGGCGTGGAGATCTCCGTTCCGCAAACTCTGGTTCTCACCTCCGACAGCTTCGATGCCTTTATAGAGCTGAATGATCTTGGAGATCTTGCCAAAGAGGAAATTGCCGACGAAGAAATCACCAACCTGTTTCTACAGGGTAGCTTTGCCGAACCATTTCGCTCGGACATAGCTGCCTTTCTAAAAACCATCGCTTATCCGCTTGCCATCCGTTCTTCCAGTATGCTCGAAGACGCACAATTTAAGTCCTACGCAGGTCTCTATCATACTTATATACTCGCCAACGACCATCCGGATGAAACCTGCCGTTTAACCCAACTGTTGACTGCTATTAAAAAAGTGTACGCCTCCACCTACTTCAAGGCACCAAAATCTTTCAGCAAAAGAGTGGGAAACCGGGTGGAGAGTGAAAAAATGGCCGTCATCATTCAACGGGCAGTAGGGAGCAGATATGGAAATCGCTTCTACCCCACCCTTTCAGGAGTCGTTCAATCCCTCAACTACTATCCTTTTGCCCGGATGAAAACCGAAGACGGTATAGCATCCATTGCCTTAGGGCTTGGCAAGGCTGTTATGGAAGGAGAGAACACCCTGCGTTTTTCCCCCAAACACCCGGAAATACTCCCCCAGAGATCTAGTGTTGATGATATCCTCAAAGGGGCCCAAAAACAGTTTTACGCCATTACCATGAACGACCTTGACCCAAACAAAGAGATAAATGATTCCAACACACTCAGTCAAATAAATGTCCATTCTGCGACCTCAGACTACCCAATCCAATTTCTCTCCAGCACCTATAATCCAGCGGAACATCGCATACGTGATTTTTACTCCAGGGACGGGCACCAGGTGATAACCTTTGCCGCCCTGCTGAAGTACAAATCAATCCCTTTCACAGATATACTCAACACACTGCTCGCCCTGGGAAGAGAAAAACTGGGTTGCGCTGTTGAGATCGAGTTTGCCCTTAATGTAACAGATGACCCCGACACAAAAGCCAGTTTTTATGTCCTGCAGATCCGGCCAATGAGTGCAAGAGAAGAAACATTGAAGGTGGAAATCCCCAAAGAAGAAACTGCGTCTGCATTCTGCGTTTCCGCGCGGGGCCTGGGGAATACGGTAAACAGTGAAATGTACGATATCATTTTTGTTAAACCGGAAAAATTCGATCCAGCCAAAACGGTTCAGATAGCTGCTGAAATCGGTAAATTCAACAATGAACTGAACGCCGCCGACAGGAAATACCTGCTTATCGGCCCCGGCAGATGGGGTTCCTCCGATAGCTGGCTCGGTATCCCAGTCACCTGGGAAAATATCTGTGGTGTCGGCTCCATCGTAGAAACGGTTCACCCCCGCCTCAAGGCTGAACCCTCCCAGGGATCACATTTTTTTCATAACCTTACAACACTTGGAATCAACTACCTCAATGTTGACCCGACCAAGGGCGATACACTCGATTATGACTGGCTGGCAACGCTCCCTGTACGCTCCGAAACAGAATACGTCTGCCACGTAAGAACGAAAATCCCCTTCACCCTTAAGGTCGATGGGCGCAGCAGCCGGGCCATTATCTTTCCCGGTTGACAACGCACTCCAAGCAAAACTCAATGAACGGTTGCATGCAAACTACTGCTATTCGTTCATTGCTTACATCACATTTCCTTCAACCACTCTTTAAGATCACCGTTTTGCCGAATCATATGGTACCTGACAAACTCGTTAAGACAGAGCATAGCGCGGTTGGCTGTAAGAAACGTGGGTACTCCCCCCTGGTCGAGAATCTGACTGATTTTATTATAAACCGCATCGGCACCGGCAGAAACGCAGACAGATACGACAACAGGTTTTTGATGTTTACGCACAAGATCAACAATTCGCGCAGCAACATTTCTTGCATTTTCAGTAATTTCATTGTCGGTGGTGTGGATAACGGCGGAATGGGGAACTATTGAAACCATGAGTGCGTCAACATTTTTATCCGCAAGAATAATATCAATACACTGTTCGTACATGGCGTCATCCGCCATGGGGGGCAGATCCAGAAGTGGTTCCACCGTAACAAAACCGGGTAAAATTCCCTGCAGTTGCACTCTGGTCTTTTGCTCAAATTCAGCAACTTCGAGACCTCTGAGATTGTCCGCCCCGTAGGTTTTTTCATAGCCGGCATTGGCAATGATAGCCACCCTCTTTCCAGTGACACTATAATCATTTAAGAGGGCAAAAGTTTTTATAAATTCGGTATGATCAATCATGGTGTCAGCCACTACGAGGCCCGCCTGCTTCATAGCCGCCTTTGCCACAACATATTCCCCGGCAATAGAGGCAGTATGGGATTCGGTTGCCATTTGGCCGGCCCTGGTTCTACCCGCCTTATAGACGATAACCGGTTTAGGGCAGCGGCAACCGCTCCTGAAAAATTTCGCCCCGGCACCTTGTTTAAATCCCTCGATATAACAACCGATTACATCGATATCCGTATCCTGACCCAAATAGTCAATAAGATCTGAAGGATCCACATCGAGTTGATTACCGTAACTGACAATCACTTTGGGAAATATTGCGTGACGAAGATTGTGAATTTCGGTCAAGCCCAGGGCACCACTTTGACTGAGAACAGCTACACTTTTGTTGGTACCTGTATTTTCGCTGAATTTGTTTGCTGGTATGAAAAAGGTGTTTATGTGTAACTTCTCCAAAAGTGTTGGTAAAATAAAGCGTACGTTCGAACCCCTGCCCTTGTATGATGGGAAGCATGAAAAGCACATGTAGATTCTTACTCTCCGCTA
>CAMZKN010000179.1 GCA_947311315.1 uncultured Desulfobulbaceae bacterium
TGGCCTTCCACTGGTTAAAGATTTTCGTAAGATGCTATGCGACGGTTAGAATGGACTTTACCAACACTTTTGGAGAAGTTACGAAAACCAGTTATTTGGAAAAACGGAATCGGGTGTTTCCTTGGAACCCCGGTCTTCAAAAATGTGTACCCTCACTCCTTCACTCTCGAGCTTGGCAGCCACAGCGCTTACTTCTTCATAGGCAGCTTTTGACAGTTCTCTGGCGGAAAGATTTCCTTTCGTTCTCTGGAAGGCATTATCAAAAGCTGTTTCGGGGTTGGGGTGAAACCTGTGGGGGCGAATCATAACAACTGCACCCGGTGCCTGTATATATTTTGAAGTCATATGCAACGCTCTTATATTAAGAAGAAAAATAGTTGTTGAGTGGATGGTGCACCATTATAGTATGCAATCTTCTCTCTGGCAACGAATTGTTCCATGTTGTTGCGCCTCCAATTTCTTTATGGTAACTCTCTGATACTGTGTGGCATGTCTGGAAAGCGAAGAAGGGTGGCAGTTTGTTTCGGAAGTGCTTACGTGTGTAACTGATTATTGGTAAAAGACATTTATATTCATCGAATACGAGGCATACAATGGCTAAAATTAAAGTAAAAAATCCCGTTGTCGAGCTGGATGGCGACGAAATGACACGCATTATCTGGAAATTTATCAAAGAAAAACTCATTCTTCCCTATCTTGATATTGATCTGAAATACTATGATCTTTCCGTTCAAAAAAGAGATGAAACAGATGATCGCATTACCGTTGAAGCGGCCGAGGCCATCAATCAGTACAAGGTTGGGGTGAAATGTGCCACTATCACCCCCGACGAGGCGCGGGTGAAGGAATTTGATCTGAAAAGCATGTGGCGATCCCCAAATGGTACAATCCGGAATATCATTGGTGGTACGGTGTTCAGACAACCGATTCTCTGCTCAAATATTCCCCGCCTCGTTCCCGGTTGGACTAAACCCATTGTTATTGGTCGTCATGCCTTTGGTGATCAATACAAAGCGACTGATTTTCTCATCCCCGGTGCCGGAAAGCTGACAATGCGATTTGAGCCGGCTGATGGTGGCGAGGTGATCGAGCACGAAGTCTTTGATTTTCCTGATGCGGGCTGTGCCATGGGCATGTATAACCTTGACGCCTCGATACGTGGGTTTGCCAGATCGTGCATGAACTATAGCCTTAATCTTGGCTGGCCCATGTATCTTTCCACCAAAAACACCATTTTGAAAAAATACGATGGCCGTTTTAAAGATATCTTTCAGCAGATATTCGATACGGAATTCAGCGAAAAATTCAAGCAGGCCGGTATAACATACGAACATCGGTTGATTGATGATATGGTCGCTTCGGCGATGAAGTGGGAGGGGGGATTTGTCTGGGCCTGTAAAAACTATGATGGCGATGTTCAATCAGATACGGTTGCCCAGGGGTTTGGCTCCCTTGGTCTGATGACTTCAGTACTTATGACTGAAGATGGTGGTACGATTGAGGCGGAGGCGGCACACGGTACGGTCACCCGCCATTACCGTGAACATCAGAAGGGTAATAAGACATCCACCAACCCCATTGCCTCAATTTTTGCCTGGACGAGAGGGCTCTGGTATCGGGGTAAATTTGATGAGACTCCTGAGTTGATGCAGTTTGCGGAAACTCTGGAAAAGGTTTGTGTGGATACCGTTGAATCCGGTTTTATGACCAAGGATCTCGCTCTTCTGGTTGGCGGTGATCAGGGCTGGTTGACAACGGAAGAGTTTCTGGCAAAGCTCGACGGAAATCTCAGGTCAGCCATGAGTTTGTAGAAGAGGGATTACAGTGAAAAAGATTGTGCCTGGGCAACTTCTATTGCCAGTTGTGAACGGGCATTGGCATCTTTTTTAAGGTTTTTTTCAGCGCACCACTGGGGAAAGGTGACCGGGTCGATAAATACCTTTATAACCCGGTCGCCGGTGGCGGTTACTTCGTCTTTTTTGGCCTCGGCCCGTACCAGCCACTCATCATAGGTTGGTGGCAGAAGGTGAGCGTCATCAAAAAGGGCCAGGAGCTGCTCAAAGTGTTCTTCCTTATACCAGACCATTGCTCTGAGCATTTGCTGCTTTGGCGCGGGTTTTTTCTCTGCCATCGGTTTTTCTTCCTCTGTTTGATTTTTGGCGTTATATGTCTTGCATTCGGCCAATCTTCAGCAGGTCTGCTATGTTGGCACTAGGGTCAATAACAGGTTCTATCTCTGCTTTTGCACAGGTCATAAGTGTTGTTACACCCGGGCCATGACCGGCTCTGAGGCAATCGCTATGCACAACAATGCCAATGGAGACGGCATTTTTTTTGTATGCCCTGCCATAGGAGTTGTCGTGGTCAAGCAGTGCAACAAAATCACCAAAACGGATTTTGTCAAGGCCGTATTTGGCCACCGTTTCAGCATCACTGGTCATAATATCGTAATCGCCCGAGGCAACATGGGGTGAACCTACTCCCGATCCCATGCATACTGGTGGAACGAGTGTCGTCACCGGCACAGTCAGTTTTCCTTCATTTTCCTGGATATTCATTTTCAACAAGAGCTCCGGATCGAGATTATAGAGCATAATCCCGGGATGATCGGAAATTACCAGTCCCTGACCGCGGGTGTGGACGACGATTTTATCATCGTAGGTCATCTGGGCCATCGTGTTGACCGGGAAATCAATCATCAGATGTTCAGAACCACCATGTTTACCCGTTACAACACCTGTTGTGCCGCTTGCTTTACCACTGACAATAATGGCCTTATTGCCGATACAACTGTATATTTGCAGGGAATCATTGGGAAACGCCATTCTTTTTTCGGCATTGGCCGTGCAACTTACACCTGGTTCAATGTGATCGCCGGCAAGCCCAAAAGCGGAGTCGCCAACAAGAACATTGAGGGTGATGCCTCCAATAGAAGGTAATATGAAAGGAGTGCCATTATGATCCACCTGGAATGTTCCTCTGGTTCGTGGCTGTCCCGGTTGGCACTGCATTAACATTTCAACAGTTTTTTCTTTGTTGGTTTGCAGCATGGTAGTTTCCCTTGTGAAGTGTTTAGCGTCCTAGTATAAAAACTCAATTACACTGAAGGTGTTGGCAAGTAAGTAATTATATTATCTCAATGGATTTTACAATATGAATATTTTCCGTGTGCATTTCACCTGGAAAGAAAAAGAGTATGCGCTTAAAGCCCATAGTCTTGATATGACCCATCCCTATTTTGTCTCCATCAAAGACCTGCTGTTACCGGAGGAGAGTAATGTTTTAATAAATCCTGCTGACGATGAAATACGTAAGAAATTTGGTAGTGTACGTCAGTTGATGCTCCCATTTCAATCTGTCTCTTTGATTGAAGAATTTGTTGAAGACCCCGATATGGAAAAACCGGAATTGAAAACCCCAAAAGGTGAAGTTGTACGCACCAACTGTTTCGTCAGAAAAACATGACATCTCTTTTTTCGTTCCTGTGTTGACTATGGGAAGAGCCCGATGAGGTTATGGAGAACAGTAAAGATAGTTATTTTAGAAAGAACGTTATGGGTGTTGCCTCGGTTGAGTTCTTCTGGGGCCTTGGTTTCCCGATTGTTCTTGAATCGACCTTTCTCCAGCTTTTTTTGAAAAACCTGGGGTCCTCGAGTTTTGCCATAGGTATTGTCCCTTCAATGTTTGTTGTTGGCATCTCCTGTTTCCCCCTCTTTTCCAGTTATTTGACACGGAATAGAAGACGAAAGAAAAATATAGTTTTACTGCTTCATCTTATCTCTGCATTCTCTATATTTCTTTTTGGCTGGGCTTTGCTGCTGGTGCGTGAATCTCAGGTTATGTTTCTGTTTTTTGCCTCCTATGCAGTTTTTTCCATCTGTATGGGCCTCACCATTCCAATCTGGCTCAATTACCTTGTCCGTATCTTTTCAGAAAGAAGATCTGTGCCGGGTATTGGCTATATGATGCTGTCTCAGAATATAGGTAAGATTATTTCCAGCTTTTTTATTATGAAGGTCGTTGAGAAATATGCTTTTTCAACAAGTTCATGTGCTGGGATTTTTATAACCACAGGGCTTCTTTTTATAATCGGTTCACTCGGTTTTGCTTTTACCAAAGAACTTGTCGATGAAAAAGATCCCAAACCTGATCGTTTGAGTTTTATCCATCACACCAGGCAGTCTTTTTCTGAGATACTTAAGAACAGGAAGTTCCTCGTTTTTCTGGCAGCTGACCTTGATATTTACGTCATTATTACAGTGCTCTCTTTTTATGCCAATTACGCAACAGAATTTTTTGGAGTGAAGCAGGCAGTTGCCGCCGGGGTCTTTGTTGCCTGCATTCATGCTGGTTCTATGGTTGTGAATGTTTTTCTTGGCACTTTGAACTATCTGGGACTTAAACAAAAATTTATCTTGTCTAAATGTATTACGTTTGTTGCATTAGTGTTGCTCACGGTTTCACCGGGTGCCTGGAGCTTTTTCCTGATCAGTTTTTTGCTCGGTTCAGTGCGTGGTATACGGACCATGGTGTATATGCCTTCGGTTAAAAAACTTTCGGGAAATACCGATGCCACTGCTTATTTTGCACTGGCTCCGATTATCACCCTGCCGATTGGTTTTGGCTACCCGCTTTTTTTGTAACTTCTCCAAAAGTGTTGGTAAAATAAAGCGTGCGTTCGAACCCCTGCCCTTGTATGATGGGAAGCATGAAAAGCACATTCGATCAACTCACCAAAAACATTCCCAAAGAAGACAAAGAA
>CAMZKN010000180.1 GCA_947311315.1 uncultured Desulfobulbaceae bacterium
TAGTGCTTAAATATATAAGAGCTCTGTTTTTTGAATTACGAAAACATAGCTCAATGTGATAAATAAATATCACCTTGGGCCCGTTTGCTTATGGTTGTTATTCAGTTTTTAAGGATCGTTTGCAACACCCTGTTCGAAACAGGCTGTTGTGCGGTTTAAGTTCCGCGACAAGGTCGACACTCTAGTGTATCACAAAGACCTTGTCAATAGCAAATGTATGCTCTTTTCATCCGCAGTGAATTAATGTGAAATGAAAGCTGCAAAGCCGATGTCTCAATCACCATTCCCTGAAGACCGCGGCAAAGTACTTGATTGTATTCGTCGAGTCAAGTAGAAAATGAACTGATTAAAATTGTACTTCTCTTATTAATAATTGCCTATTATATAGTGAACATTGTTATTAGTAGCTTGGGCGAGAAGACATTTTTGCCTTTCATTTTAAACATCTTTTATATTTTTAAACATCTTTTATATATTTCCCACATTTGAATTATGACTACAATGAAGAACAGCTTACTCAGAGCTTTACCGAAAGTTGATGAGTGTCTGGAATTGATCCAACTGACTCAGGAAGTTGACAGCCCTCGGAGTATGATAAAGATTGTTGTGCAAAAAGCTATTACAGCTGAAAGGGAAGCTATACTCTTAGACGCAACAAAATGTAAGAGTAAAACAATCGAAGAGTGGCTGTCTGTTTTTAAAGCCCGAATAGTTCAAAAAATGAGGCCAAATTTAAAGAAGCTCTATAATGGTACTGGTGTCGTTGTTCATACTAATCTCGGACGCTCTATTCTTTCCAGATCGACAACGGATTGTCTTATGAAGGCAGGGGGCTATTACTCCAATCTCGAATTTAATCTTGAAACCGGCAAACGTGGCAGCAGGTATAGTCTCGTTGAAGAAATTCTTTGTGATCTGACTGGGGCTGAAGCTGCAATTGTGGTCAATAATAATGCAGCCGCTGTGTTGATAGCCCTTGAAACATTGGCGAGCGATAAAGAAGTTATTGTCTCTCGTGGCCAACTTGTAGAAATTGGAGGCTCGTTTAGGATTCCTGATGTGATGGCCAAAAGTGGAGCACGTCTTGTAGAAGTTGGAGCTACCAACAGAACGCATTTACGTGATTATGAAAATGCAATCACAGAAGAAACAGTTATGCTGCTTCGTGTACATACATCAAATTTTCGTATTATAGGATTTACATCTGAAGTTGATGTAGAAAAAATGGTAACGTTGGCAAACAAAAAGAACCTCGTGACCATGGAAGATCTTGGCAGTGGCAGCCTTATTGATTTTTCTCAATTTGGTTTCCCAAAAGAACCAACTGTACAGGAAATAGTTAAAGCCGGGGTTGATGTTGTTACTTTCAGTGGTGATAAGCTACTTGGGGGACCTCAGGCAGGAATTATCATCGGGAAAAAAGATGTTATTGAAAAAATTAAATCAAATCCATTGAATAGGGCGCTACGTATTGACAAATTTACTCTTGCAGCACTGGAATCTGTTTTGCGTGAATATTACGATATAGATCAGGCAATAAAAAATGTTCCGACTCTTTCTATGCTGACAATTTCTGAGGAAGATTTGAAAAAACGTGCCCAAAGAATCAGACGGCGCCTGAATAATAGAATTAAAAAAAATTGTCTCATTGAAATTATTTCCACCAACTCCATGGTGGGTGGGGGGGCTTTACCTGAATTTAGGCTTCCAAGTTGGGCTGTTGTATTAAAACCTTTGTCCATATCGCTCAACTTCCTGGAAAAAAATCTTCGCATGCTGTCTACACCTGTCATTGGTCGCATAGAAAATGAAAATTTTCTTCTCGATGTGAGGACTATTCAGGATCATGAAATTTCGGGATTAGTGGAGATGTTGACAGATTTTTTTGCCGATGGTGAGACGAGTGATTGAATCATTTCCCGTCATCTTTTCCGATGAGATCCTCACTGTCAAAGATTTCCATCTTTTTTCACAGTCTTTTCAGGAGATTCTTACAAAACAATTGCCTGCCGCTGCAAAAGTTAACTTTATTTTCGATGAAAAAAATCTTAAAGCCAAGGTGCTTTTAGATACGTTCAAAGATCTTCAGAATGGTGAAAAACGTTGCGGAATTCTTGATCGTTGGTTGCTGGTACCATTTAAAGTTAAGGGAAATAAGAGAGTTGTTGCCATAATTTCCGAAACAGATACCATATTTTTGCAAAAGGTAAGCGAAGATTGGTTAATCGATTTGGCTGCCGCTGCTGAACGTGACTTCCTGCTGCTTAAACAAGCTCGTGTGGATGGTCACACCGGTTTACTGAATGTGTCAAATCTACATTATCTTCTCGACACTTACACAGACACTTCCGGATTGCATCTTATCCTGCTTGAACTCAGACCCGTAAGATCTTCATTTCGCAATGTGATGAGGTATTCGCAAAAATGTGCCGCATTGTTGTCGAATTATGTCCAGAACGATACTGTGTTACATTATCTTGGACAGTCTGTTTTTGCGATGGTGTTACAACGTAACTCCGGCCAACAGAAACAGGAACTGGAAAGTGGGCTTGTGGCATATCTCAAGAATGAGGGGTGTCATAGAGTGCATGTCGGCTCCAGGGTGACACAAAAAAATGACATTGGTAACAGATCCCTTGACAGAGGTCAGCAGTTGCTTGATGAGGCTTGGACTGCTCTGTGTCATGCCAAAAAACGTGGACCTTTTTCTTTTTGTGATTACAGCCTGCTGGCCCATCCTGAGAATCATCCTCTGGCAAAGCCGGACAGAAATATTGTTCGTAGGTTGAACAGGCTATGGGCGCAATCTGACGCATTTAGTCTTGTTCATTTTTGTTGTGATAATCTTGATGAACCGCTTAAAAAAAACCTGGTCAATTTTCTTGATAGGGGTGAAACTATAGAAGCTGCTGGCGATATTCTGGTCGTTGTTGACCAGGTTAACGGTCAGGAATTATTACCCTGGGTTGAAGAAAAAATACGTTTGTTTTGTGCAACTAATCAGGAAACTCAATTGTCTGCTGGAATAAGTAGTTATCCGTTTTTCGATTTTAAAAAATCAGAATTAGTTTTTAACTGCAGGAAAGCTCTTTTACACGCAGATCTTTTAGGATCTTCAAAATGTGCAGTTTTTGATGGGGTCAGTCTCAATATCAGTGGTGATATTTACTTTAGTGATGGAGATTTAACAAAAGCCGTCAATGAATACAGGCGTGGTATTAAATGTGATGGAAAGAATATCAATCTTCATAACAGTCTTGGCGTTTCTCTTGTGATGATGAACAAATTACTGCCGGCAATGGCGTCTTTTGAGCGAGCATTGCAGCTTGAAAACAGTAATTTCATGGCTCTGTACAACTATGGTTTATGTGCTCAAACCAAGGGAGAAAAGAAAGATGCACTCTCTTTTCTCCAAAAAGCACTGGAGAATTATTCGAGTGAGGATGGGAGCCACGAACTTGAAAACGATCTTAAATTACAAATAGGTATTCTCTCGTGTGAAATGAAACAGTATGAATCTGCACTTGAGTACCTTGTTCCCTGGTACAGGCATAACCGGGAAATTCAAAGAGCTGGTCGGGTGCATTACTACCTGGGCGCCACTTATTTTGGTCTAAAGGATAGCAACAAGGCAATGGAGTCATTGCAGCGCGCTTTGAGATATAACGAATTTGATGATAGAGCAATGCATTTGCTCGGTAGGTTGTATTTTGTCGAAAAACAGGGAGACACTATTGCCCTGTCTTTGTGTCAAAAGAGTGTCGAATTGGAACCTGATGTTATCAACTACCGATTTCATCTTGCTCAGATTCAGTTACGTTGTGGATTAGTGGCTGAGGCAAGAGAAAATTTGCGTCGTTGTTTGAGAAACAGTGATTTGAAAGCAGATGCACAGTTGTTTATGGCACGAAGTTACGTTCAGACAGATCAAATGGCAAAGGCGAAAGGGTGGTATAAGAAATTTGTCGGGCGAAAAGATGTGAAAAAAGAGTATATAAAAGAAGCAATTAAGGTGTTGCGCTAAAAAACAGACGTAAAATGGAGCAGGACGATGAAAAAAAACACTAACGGCAGAATTATAAAAGAACCTAAATATTGTCTGGATAATTCAGTAATTGGAGATTCCTGGAGAATGTTTAGAATAATGTCCGAATTTGTTAATGGGTTTGATGCGATGTCTGCCATCGATGTCCCTGCTATTACAATTTACGGATCTGCCAGAACTCCAGTTGATGACAAATATTACATCCTGGCCGAACAGATTGCAGGAGAACTCGCAAGAGAAGGGTATGGAATCATCACAGGAGGAGGCCCCGGTATTATGGAGGCTGCCAATAAAGGGGCTTTTGAGAATGGTGGTTTGTCTGTGGGTTTGAATATTGATTTGCCCCATGAACAGGATCCGAATCCATTTGCAAATTTCCCACTTGACTTCAAGTATTTTTTTGTCAGGAAGGTTATGTTCATGAAATATTCGATGGGGTTTATCTGTATGCCAGGCGGTTTTGGATCTATGGATGAACTTTTTGAGGCACTGACGCTTATTCAGACAGAGCGAATAAAACCTTTTCCTATCGTTTTAGTTGGGAGTGAATTTTGGTCTGGACTTGTGGATTGGATACAGGATACTCTGCTTGGGCATGGGAATATCAGCAGTGATGATATGCTGTTGTTTAAGGTGTTGGATGAAGTGGATGACGTTGTTGAGTATTTTAAGAAAACTATTGAGGTATGATAGGAACTGAATCCGATTGTGTCGGCGATTCTAGAAAATTGAGGAAAATATGGCTCAAATAGACGGTTTTTTCAAATTAATGAATGATGAGGGTGCTTCTGATCTCCATATGGTTGCGGAACAGCAACCGTTGCTTCGTATACGTGGAGATATGGAACGGGTGAAATTTAAGAAACTGGGTAACGAGGAGCTACGGGCAATGCTTTATGAGATCTGCCCCGAAGAAAAGATCAAAGTTTTTGAAGAGACAGGTGATATTGATTTTGGTTATGAGATTCCAGGTTTGGCCCGTTACAGATGTAACTTTTTCATGCAGAAGTATGGCATAGGTGCTGTCTTTCGGGAAATCCCAAGTGAAATTATGACGGTTGAACAGTTGGGGCTGCCTAAGGTTATCGCCCGGCTTGCTCATTTGCCCAAAGGCCTGGTACTGGTGACAGGTCCTACAGGTTCAGGTAAGTCAACGACACTTGCTGCCATTGTTGATGAATGCAACAAGACACGAAAAGATCATATCCTGACAATTGAAGACCCCATTGAATTTGTCCATCGCAGTCAAAAGTGTATTATTAATCACCGGGAAGTCGGCACGCATACAAATAGTTTTTCTGCAGCATTACGTGGAGCATTGCGTGAAGATCCTGATATTATAATGGTAGGTGAGCTTCGTGATCTTGAAACGATAACTTTGGCAATGGAAGCTGCGATGACCGGTCACCTGGTGTTTGGTACGCTGCATACCATTAATGCAATGAAAACAGTTGATCGTATTATTGAAATTTTTCCAGCGTCCCAGCAGGGGCAGGTTCGATCGACTCTGGCTGATGCGTTGAAAGCAGTTGTCTCACAGACACTGTTTAAACGGGTTGATATTAAAGGTCGTTGCGCTGCTTTGGAGATTCTCATTGCTACTCCCGCTGTGCGAAATCTAATCAGGGATGCAAAAACTTTTCAGATCCTTTCAACAATGCAGACCGGTAAAAAATACGGAATGCAGACTCTCGATGATGCTATTATGCTTTTATTGGATAAAAGGATGATTGGTGCTGATGATGCGTATTCCAATGCGGTTGAAAAGGCAAAGTTTTTAAAATTTCTCAAGAAATCACCTTCTGATTTTACCGAAGTTTGATGTTTACGTCTCACGATTAATGTAGTTTTTGAGACGCTGTCTTTGTGGCAATGAGGTATCTTTTTAAAGGGAGAAGAGGGTTGTTGTTTTTCTTCTGATAGCCATATATCTGGTAATCTGTGTTTCCGGCAATTACTTCAATTGTACCCTGATTGGCAGTGGTTAAAAGGGTGATGTTGTGTCTTTTGCATAGCGGGGCCAGCTTATAATGTGGAAATTTTCCCTTAAAGGATTCACTTGCAGAGACTATAAAAAATTGTGGGGAAGATGCGGTGAGGAACGGTTCTGAATTTGATGTTTTTGAACCATGATGGGGAGAAAGGACAATGTCCGCATTGAGATTATACCCTCTGTTGACAAGGATCTTTTCAGCATTTTTTCCAATATCCCCGGAAACAATGCTGTGAACTGTGCTGATTTAACCGAGAGGATCAATCCGTTGTTAGCCTGATTTCTATTATCTGCTTCAAAAGAGATATCTTTCCAGTTGCCAATATTAGCAATACATTCGAGCGATGTATCTGTTTTTCCCAAAATCATACCTTCAGAGGGTACAGTCACTGAACTATTCATATGCTGCATTGAGGCAATGATATGTCTATATTTTTTATCATGTCCCAGAGTATCCTTCACCCAAATATGTTTAGGACTGAAATGATGAGCAATAAAACCAAGGCCGTTGTAATGGTCGGCATCAGGGTGGGTGATGGCGATGGCATTTAAACTTTGTATTCCTTTATGCCAGAGAAAAGGTGCTATAACTCTTTCGCCAACTGTTGATTTGGTGTAGGAGGAGCCACCTCCGTCAATTAAAATCTGCTCTCCAGATGGGAATTTGACAAAGGTCGCACTTCCCTGACCCACATCCAGGTATGTGATGTGTAATTGGTGTGGCTTTTTCAGTAGAAAACGGGGTGGGAAAAAAAACAATAGAAGAGAAAGGCTAAAAGTAATAAATGCTGCTAATGATTTGAAAGTTATTTTTTTACCTGCCGCAACAAGAAAAAGCAGCCCTGCATAATAAATAAGAATATGCCATATGGATGGTTCGGGTAGCCATAGGTGTGAAAATGGTAAATGAGCAAAAAATATGGCAACATTCTCCGCAAATTTAAGCCCAATTGCTCCTGCCTGAAAAAGAATTTCACTGATATCGGGAAAAATCCATATAAAAGGCAGCGCAAGGAATCCGGCAATAAGTGACCAGAAACAGATTAAAGGTTCTATGATAAGATTGCTGACAGGGCTGATAAGAGAAATCCTGTGAAAAGAATGGAGTGACAGCGGAATCGTAGAAAGTGTGGCAACGGAGGAAACCAGAAGTCCTGCCAAAATCCATTTGAACAGAGCGGTGTAGAGATGTAGTGTCCGTTTGTTATCAGTGAATCGCTGTATGATAAGAGAGCGTAAAATTGGAAAGACAAATAAGATGGAAATTGTTGCGACAAAAGAGAGTTGAAATGACACTGTATAGAGCTGAAGAGGATCGGCTACAAGGATAATTAGAGCAGCAAAAGAAATGAGTGGTGCAGGAGATTTTTTTCGATCTGAACATATGGCGAGGATCAGTATTGTACTCATAATAACAGATCGGAGTACGGGGGTGTTCATTCCTGCAAGTAAAGAATAGAGGATCAGTATCGGCATCGTCATAAAAGCTGCGCATTTACGAATATTGTACAAAAGGAGAAGTTTTTCAAAACGACTTAATATCAGATAGATTATAAAATAGATTGCACTGCCAATAACTGCCATATGAAGCCCTGAAATAGCAAGAATGTGCATTGTGCCACTGTTCTTAAAAGCCTCAAGGGTTGTTTCATTCAAATGGGATTTATCACCAAGAAGAATTGCCCGGTAGGTGGCTGCCTGATCAACGGGTACATTTGAATCGATATATCTGCCAATTTTTGTTCTGGTCTTTTCAGGGAAATAACGCAGAGAATGGAAAAAAGTATCTCTCTTTTGGATCTTATGGAGAAGGAGAGGACTACGCACAGAAGCTGTTACCCAGATATTTTTGCGGGCAAGATATCTGGCATAGTCAAAAACTCCCGGCGTTTTATAACTACCTGGTCGTTTTACAATGGCTCTTACGGCAAGGTCGTAGCCGGGCAGAATATTGTCTGGCCATTTACCCTGCAGTCGAATCAAAACTTTGCCATGGGTTCTGCGCCATGATTGATCATCCTTTAATCGAATACTTTTGAGTTGAAGAGTTACACGACCCATCCTGCCGTCAAAACCAGCCATCTCTGCCATTGTACCGACCAAAACGACCTCTTGTTTTTGTTTAATTACGTTGTAAATGTGTTCTCGGTCAAGCGGTAATTTTGAATGTATCTGTGCATGAATCAGACCAGCAGTTGCAAATAATGGAATGAGAAAATACATCGCACAATTGAGATGATAGATAAGAAAGAGTATGAAGGGCACAGGAATGCTCGCGAGAAATAGTATCCCTGTCGTTGAAAGCAAGGTATGCGAGAGAGCGAGTTGAGAGGAAAATGCGATACCGACAATAAATGCAATGGTTGCAGCAGTAAGCAGGTTGCTGGAGAGAATGGATGTGAATTTATTCACAGAAGCGCGTCGATAATATCTAAATGTCTGGCAACGACACCGTGTTGATTGTGCACGAATTGAAAGGCGCTATTTCCGAGTTGAGCTCGATATTGGGTGTCTCTTAAAAGTTTATCAGTGTGATTATACAGTGATTGCCGATCGGTGACCTCTATAGCACCACCGGATTTAATCATTTCATTGGCAATTTCGCTGAAGTCCTGCATTTGAGGGCCAAACATTACGGGAAGGCTATGAGCTGCCGCCTCGATGGGGTTGTGTCCGCCTTTATCTACAAGGCTTCCTCCGATAAAAGCTATATCGGCAAGTGCGTAGAATTGTGTCAGTTCTCCTATAGTATCAACAATAAATAAATCAGAACATTCAGCTTTACCAGAAGATCTTAAAGAGACTCTCATTGAATATTTTTCTGCAGCTATTTGTATTTCAGGCGTTCTTTTAGGATTTCTGGGAACAAGAATAAGGTACAGGTCTTTGTGGGTTTTCAGCAAATCGGTATAAACTGATATGAGAATTTCTTCTTCGCCTTCATGGGTTGATCCGGCAATGAAAAATGTTTTATTGGGTGGAAGAAGTGCACCTGGTGATTGGTTTGTTTTTACGTTTTCTTCTTCCAGAGGGATATCGAATTTTAGATTACCGGGGGTAAACAGTTTTTCTGGTGTAATGCCCAGGTTTAGCATATTTTTTTTGTCGAGTTCTGTCTGCATACACAGAGAGGAAAGACTCTGGAACATCGGTTTAAAAAAGAGACGGAATTTTGTGTAGTTTACCATGGATCGTTCTGACACTCTTCCATTTACAAGAAGAGTTGGGGTGCGCATAATTCTCAAAAAATAGAGTATATTCGGCCAAAAATCGGTTTCTACAAGAATGAAAATGTCTGGTTTTATTTTTATGTAATAGTGGTAAATAACCGGTAACAGATCGATTGGACTGTCAATTATTTGTTCAACTGTGTTTCCCTGGAGTTTTCGTGCAACCTCTTTTCCCGTTGTGGTAGTCACCGTGAGTATAATACGGCTATCAGGGTACTTTGTTTTAATTTTATTTATGAGGGGATGTGCCGAGGTGACTTCTCCGACCGAAAGAGCGTGTATCCAGAATGTCGGATCGGTTTGTGAGACTTTTTTTAAACAATGTCTGTTCAGATCAAGGCCAAGGCGTAAGGGAATACGGCTGCGAAGTTTTTTGCTGGAGAGAACAAAAATGAGGATAAACGGGAAAAAAAGTATGCCAAAGAGCAGCTGAAGAATATTATAGAGTATAAACATGGTTTTTTGACCTCAAAACGAAAGACAAATGAATGGGACTACCTTAAAGTAAAGCATCAGGAAAATGCAAGAAAATCAAAAGAAACCTCGAAAATATATCTCAGTATTTTTTTATCGGAATATGAAATGAATATCATACTTGTTGATTCAACAGAGGTAGCGGGCAATGAATTGCGGTTAACCGATATTCGAGCCGAGCATATTGTAAAGGTATTAAAGAGTGATGTTGGAGAAACGGTACGGGTTGGTATTGTTGATGGCGGTAAAGGCACCGGAACGATAAGATCGATGGTCAAAAAGCGTCCATTTTCCGTTGAACTTGAACTGAATATTTCAAATTGCTCAACAGAAATCCCTCCTCTGGATCTTATTCTGGCTTTACCTCGTCCAATTATGCTTAAGCGTATTTTAACTCAGGTAACTGCGCTTGGCGTTGGTACGATTCATCTGATTCACGCCAATCGGGTGGAAAAGAGTTTTTGGAATGCTGGTATACTCGATGAAAATGAGTACAGAATGCATCTTTTGCACGGGCTTGAGCAGGCTGTTGATACAAGGGTTCCTGAAGTACATATCCATAGGAAATTTAAACCATTTATTGAAGACTATTTCTCGGATCAGGTACAGGAATATGGTGTTTGTATCCTGGCCCATCCATCGGGGAAAACAAGATTAAGTGAAGTGGTACAAGGTGCTAAAGGCAGGATTGCTTTGGCAATTGGGCCAGAAGGTGGTTGGGTTGATTATGAGGTTGAACAATTTAAGAAAAAAGATTTTTGCAGCTGTACCATCGGAGAGAGAATTCTAAAGGTTGATACAGCTGTGATCGCTTTGCATTCAAGGATTTCTGCTCTTCTTGAGCTACCTTGAAATATAGAATTATCGTAACTACTCACGGAGTTCATAATTCTTTGTTTTTATTACCTCCGAACTGTAACTGCTCACAGGTGCTCCATATTCGTGCAGGCACATTTGCCAGTTATAGCCCATCTATACCGGCAAATGTGACCGTGCGAAGATGGGGGGCCTGTGAGCAGTTACGAATTATCGATAGGCCGGTATTCCAGTAACCTTTTCTCCAACAATGAGGGTGTGCATATCATGGGTACCCTCGTAGGTGTAAACCGATTCCAGGTTGTTGGAATGCCGCATAATCGGATATTCACCCATGATGCCGTTTGCACCAAGTATTGTTCGTGAAGTGTGGGCGATATCCATGGCAATTTTCACATTGTTCATTTTCACCATGGAAACCTGAGCCGGGGAAAACTTTTTTTGATCTTTTAAACGGCCGAGTTGCAGGGCAAGCAGCTGGCCTTTTGTCAGCTCTGTCACCATCTCAGCTAGTTTTTTCTGTTGCAACTGAAAGGCTGCGATAGGTTTGTCAAACTGAATTCTCTGAAGTGAGTATTCAAGTGCTGTCTGATAACAGTTGTCAGCAGCACCAAGAGCTCCCCAGGCAATACCATAACGGGCTTGGGTCAAACAACTGAGGGGGCCCCGCAGGCTTTTTACCTTTGGCAGTATGTTTTCTTCCTTTACAACAACATCTTCGAGGATGAGTTCAGAAGTAACAGAAGCCCGTAGACTCCATTTACCTTTCATACGCACAGTGGAAAATCCCGGAGTTCCTTTTTCCACAAGAAAACCACGTATTCCATCTGTAGTTGCAGCCCAGACTATAGCAACATCAGCAACGGAACCATTGGTAATCCACATCTTGGCGCCGTTGATTGTCCAGGTGCCGTTTTTGTTATCTACAGCCTTTGTCCTCATACCTCCAGGATTAGAACCAAAATCTGGTTCTGTTAGACCAAAACAGCCGATTGCTTCACCTGCGGCCATTTTGGGCAACCAGTGTTCTTTTTGCTGTTTGCTGCCGTATGTATAGATTGGGTACATGACCAGAGAACCTTGGACGGAGGCAAAACTGCGAAGGGCGGAATCTCCTCGTTCAAGTTCATACATAAGGATACCATAGGCGATATTGGAGAGTTCTGCGCAACCGTATTTTTCGGGCAATGTTGGGCCAAGAAAGCCAAGCTCACCCATCGGTTTTATCAGATGAGAAGGAAATTCTTCGTCCTGGGCACACTTGTCAATGATCGGTATTACTTCACGATTAACAAATTCTCTTGCCGTCTGCTGAACCAGTTTTTCTTCATCGCTAAGCAGATCCCGTAGCCCCATATAATCGGTAAATTCAGTTTTTGTACTCATCTATTACTCCCCTTGATGTTTGATCTTTTTGACATCATCAAGATCCTCTATCAGTTCTTGTTTACAGTAGCAAGAGTTTTATGGGAAAAGATGGACTGAATGTAGCAAACCATATTTTTTATAGGGGCCGGGAATCGCTCCAGGTGTGGGTATGGGGGCAAAATCACATTCAATGGTGGGTTTTTGATTAAGCTTGTCCAGAACCATCAGTTACCCATTGCTACAATTCCTCCGTTTTGAATGCGCTATAGCCCTCAAAATAATAACTGACATCGATACTCTTCATAAACAGGCTGCGGTCATTGATTTTATCGGTTAAAGCCTCTTTCAGCAGGGCTTTAATCTCAATATCCTTGACAGTGCTGCGTTCCATGGCAGACAGATAATCTTCCTTGTCCACCCGGTTCCAATCAATCACCTGTTTGATTTCCTGTTTCAAGATCAAATCCAGCCAGATGCGGGTCGCTCTGCCGTTGCCTTCTCTAAACGGGTGGGCGATATTCACCTCACGGATTGTACCTGCAAAATAATAAATATCTTCAAACAGGCAGGCATGTATGAAAGCAAGCCCGGCAAATGTGCCGACTTCCACTTTATCAATGTCCCCAGAATCAAAAAGCTGTTTTACCTTTTGCTTGCTGATTTTTTCTTCCGCCTTGGACAGCTCCACCTGATCGGAGATGTTGAGTTTATTTTCAAGTATCATTCTGTTGCACCCAACAAAAGGTATTCACTCAAAGTTTCATAAATATCGCGCCTATGACCAATCGCCCACACAACGATCATTTTATTATGAGTATCGGCTTTGAAAATAATCCGATATCTCAAGACCCTGTATGACCGAAATCCATTTAAATTTTCTTGAAGTTCTTTACCAAGGTATGGGGTTATAGATAATTCTTCCAATGCAGTTTTAAGAGATTTTTTAACGTCAGGATTAAGCAGTTTTGCTGTTTCATTCGCAAAAGGCGTAATTTTAACTTGATAGCTCATTAAAACGCATCCTCAATATCAATTAATCGCCCAGCTTTTACGTCTTTTGCGGAACCATGAAGTTGTCTCATCGTTTCAGGATCAGCTAGAATATTAATTGTTTCCAGAAGTCCCTCAAATTTTTGCATAGATAGTATTACAGCCTCAGGTACACCATTTTTTGTGATCGCAATGGTGTCGTTCGTATTTTGAAGCTGCCTTACCATATCTAAAAGTTTAGCCTTTGCCTGGGTGACAGGGACATAAGATTCTATTGTTTGCATAGTGGACCTCTTTTTTTGATATTGCCATCAATGGTTAATATAATGATCATAATAGGAACATACAAGGAATAGTTGCAATAGTGACCACTATTATTACTTTGAAATAATTACCAAGTTTTTTACTGCACACAGCCCAAAAGTACCGGGACAATGCTCCCGACTCTGAAAGTAAAGAAAACGTTCGTTTGCTTTACTCAGTTAAAAAAAAGTAAGGGACGAAAAATGAAAATAATTTTTGATACTAAAGTCAATCATTCTTCCCACACTTGGAAAATGGGAAGAAGCTGACGCTAACGATCCGACTAGACCTCTTAAATGATCATTTAAAAAAGAAATCAGCCCTTGTCATTATATAATAACTGAACTATTATGTGACCAGTTAAAAGACCTATTTAAGAAATAAGGAGAAAGCATGGCCACAACGCATACCATTTTAGCAGATATAAGCGCAGGAATTTCAGAGCTTAAAAAAAATCCAATGGCAGTTGTTGAACAAGGGGACGGTGCTCCTGTTGCTATCCTTAACCGTAACCAGCCTGTTTTTTATGCTGTTCCTGCAAAAGCCTATGAATTAATAATGGATAAACTTGAAGATGTTGAACTGGCAGGAATAGTAAGAACAGGATGATTTAACCCTAACCCAGTTCTTATACAACTTTAAAAGGTTACATTTACAATTGGACATATTGCTCAAAATAAGATACAGTTAATTGACCTATAAATCTTCTTGGGAGATA
>CAMZKN010000181.1 GCA_947311315.1 uncultured Desulfobulbaceae bacterium
ACTCACTTCAATAAAAGCTATGTATGGCCTTCCACTGGTTAAAGATTTTCGTAAGATGCTATGCGACGGTTAGAATGGACTTTACCAACACTTTTGGAGAAGTTACGAAGATTGCCAGTCAACTTATAGAATCATTCAGTACTGTAATCAACCGCTATCCACCAGCACTACCACTCATGCTCACAGCCTGGCAGCAAAGTAACACCAAACCAACCTAGGTCATTATTGCAGGAAAACGAAATGCAGAGGACACCAGAGCCCTTTTCGCGATCGTTAATAAAGCCACAGCCTATGTCTGTGCCGAATTCACCTGTCAACTCCCCGTGACCGAGCCTGCTGAGTTACAAAAACAACTGCAACCACCTCAAAAATAACTTGTTACAACACTGTAAGGGCTATCGATTCTCTGTTTTAAATCAAAACACCAACGGAATAAACATCCTGGTATCTCTCATATAATCAACATAGATATGTCCGAAAAACTCAATATTCTCATTTTCCTCAACTTTAGCGACAACAAATAAAACAAGAGTCACAAGAATGACAAGAGCAGAGGTAACCGGTGTAATATGTTTTAAAAATGCCCCCCACCCCAGGAAAAGAAGAGAGCTGTACATCGGGTGCCTGATATAACGATAAAGACCATCTGTAACTACGTTTACAGTGTTTTCGAAGGAAAAATTCTCCGGCATATTTTTTCGATCACGGTGGCCACCAATTTTTTTCAACAGAATAAGCGCCTGAATCACGAGAAAGATTGATATCAGAAGAAAAAACCAAGAGAAAAGATGGATCAGAGAAAACGGTTCGTGGAACCAGTATGGCTGATTAAGTAGGCCAAGTGTCAGAATCGCTTCAAAGACAAAAAAACGATAAAACCCATGCGTTTCACGATTTTTCAAGGCTCGCCAGGAAAAACGGAGAAGAAGAAATGTACAAAGAATAAATACGATTATACGGACCACGGTGCGCTCCTGTAAAAAATTAACAATTCCCTTTTCAGCCTTGCGCACTGTAGTACGTTAGATTATTTTTTCAACGTTTCCCTATAAATCATCGCCAACCATTTACGAAATCTTCAGCGTGATGTATACAATACAAAAAACAGAGTACAGTTTACATTCAAAATCAGGTGTTACTCGATCAATATGTCTTCGGAAAAAACAAATAAAGATAACCAGTGGGTCTTTTTGACCGGTAAAGAAATTTATCAATTCCTTAACAGGGTGAAAGGTCGTCTAAAAGGAATCACCGTGTACGCTCTTGTGGGAAAAAGTGGCACCGGTAAAAGTTTTCGGGCAAAATTGCTGGCCGAAAAAATCGGCATTCCATACATTGTTGATGATGGATTACTTATCTACGGTGACACAATCCTGGCTGGAAGATCTGCCAAACAGGAAAAACACTATATAAGTGCCATTAAAACTGCCCTTTTCACCGACCCGGAACATCAGGAAAAAGTCATTGCTGTTATTGAGAAAAAGAAAATTAAAAAAATCCTTCTCCTGGGCACATCCGATAAAATGGTTGAGCGTATCGCCACACAGCTTGAATTGCCTCCCGTCAGCGAAATAATCCGTATTGAAGAAATTGCAAGTAAACAGGATATCGAAGACGCCATAAGATCGCGGGCTGAAGAGGGTAAACATGTCATTCCCGTACCGGCGATTGAAGTCAAGAGAGATTATGGTCAGATTCTCTCGGATTCTATCCGTATTTTTTTCAGAGGTGAAAAACGGGAAGGTGACGCCAAAAAATCGAGATTCTTTGAAAAATCAATAGTACAGCCCGACTTTCATGACAGAGAGCAACCAAAAGGAAAGGTTACCATTTCAGAAGCTGCCCTGACCCAGATGATCTTCCATTGTATTGATGAATATGACGATGATGTGCAGGTTAACAAAGTTAAGGTCAAAGTTGGTCGGTCGGGGTACGACATTGACCTGTTTATCGTTGTCCCTTACGGTAAAACGCTTAACAGCGACCTTGAAAGATTACGAAAATATATTCAGGACACCATCCAGCGGTATACCGGTATTATTCTTAAAAATCTTGAAATTTCGGTGGATGAAATCTCCGAAAGACCCAAGGATCCCGAAAAATCCCCAGGCAGTTTGGCGAGAATGTTAAACAAACCGTAAGAACTCCCGACATCTGCGACTCATGGCGAAATTCACGTACGGGATTTTGCCTTTTTTTGTCAGAGCACGGTCGCTTTACCAACCAACAAAACGGTTGACTTTCCTGAAATTTTTAGTAATCAAACCATCAAATTACAATTGCTTCGGGATAGCCTGCCTTATTTTCTTATTTCACTACAAATTACATACATAAGAAGCTGTCCAACTGGCCACAAAAAGCCAATTAAGGAGACTTAAAAACCATGCCACTCATGTCCAATCGCCCGCTCTCCGGTCTTTTGCGCGGATCCCCATTTAAACCGATTCAGGAACACATGAAAGTGGTCTTTTCCTGTGTCTGCCTTATTCCACCTCTCTTTGATGCAGTGTACAGAGAGGATGACGATCTCACGGCGGATCTTGCAGAACAGATAAAAAATCTCGAGACAAAAGCAGATAAGCTGAAGTCAACCTTCAGATTAAACATGCCTAAGTCCCTTTTTCTTCCAGTAGATCGTAAAGATCTTCTCAATCTCATTGCAGATCAGGACAAGATTGCCGACAGCGCTGAAGATATAGGAAAAATTTTTATTTTTCGAAAAATGATTGTCCCGGAAAATATAAAAGAACTGCTCGATGAACTACTCGAAGGAACGATGGAGATCGCAGCTGCGGCCCGTGAAATGATAGGCCAACTCGATGAATTACTCGAGGTTGGTTTTGCCGGAAGGGAAATCGAAAAAGTCTCCCGTATGATTGCAGGTGTTCGACGCAGTGAACACAATATTGATGTGATAATCCATCGAACACGCAAGGCTCTTTTTGCTGTTGAAAAAGAGCTCGACCCGGTTTCAGCAATGTTCTGGTACAACATAATTGATCTCATCGAGCTGATTTCCGACCAGTCAGAAAACCTGGCAGATCGTCTTTTACTCTTTCTTTCCAAATAACCTCCGAGGACTTCAATGGAAATTATTGCTGCTTATGGAACAGCCATGCTAATCATGGCTGTTATTTTCGGCCTTTATATGACCTGGGGAATCGGGGCAAATGATCTTGCCAATGCCATGGGAACATCTGTCGGTGCAGGCGCTGTTTCCGTGAAACAGGCTATCTGTATTGCAGTTATTTTTGAGTTTCTCGGTGCGATACTGGCAGGTGGCCACGTTACAAAAACTATCAGAAAGGGAATCATTGATCCCAGCACTATTATCAACAACCCGGAAATCCTCGTCTATGGCATGCTTGCATCTCTGCTGGCCGCAGCAGTGTGGCTTATGGTCGCCTCCACCAAAGGATGGCCCGTGTCCACGACCCATTCAATCATCGGCGCCCTAATCGGTTTTGCCATTGTGGGTATTGGCCCCGATGCTGTGAAATGGGGCAAGGTTGGCAGTGTGGTAATGAGCTGGATTATCTCTCCGGTTATTGGAGGAACCATCTCTTTTCTACTGGTACTCAGTACCAGAAAACTCATCTTCAACACGGATGAACCACTGAAAAATGCAAAAAGATATGCCCCTTTTTATATTTTTCTCGTTGGTTTTGTCATTTCCCTGGTCACACTCTTTAAAGGTCTGAAACATCTCAACCTGACTTTGACCACTATCGAAAGTTTTCTGGTAGCAACACTTTTTGGCCTATTTACTGCTGCTATCGGCTGGTCTTTTGTGCGCAAGGTTAAAGATGACCCCAGCGCCAATAAAAAATTCAGCTATGCCAGTGTCGAAAAAGTATTTACACCAATGATGCTTTTCACCGCCTGCTCCATGGCCTTTGCACACGGCTCCAACGATGTGGCAAATGGTATCGGCCCGTTGGCCGCCGTTTATTCCATTATCAGCTCTGGTGGGGAGGTTATGCAGAAATCAGACCTGCCATTGTGGATTCTTCTCCTGGGTGGAGTGGGTATAGTTCTTGGCCTGATTACCCTTGGGTACAGAGTCATGCTGACAGTGGGGAAAAAAATTACGGAGCTCACTCCTTCCAGGGGATTTTGCGCTGAACTTGCGGCAGCAACCACCGTTGTTATCGCATCCCGAACGGGATTACCGGTCTCCACTACCCACATCCTTGTCGGTTCCGTTCTCGGGGTCGGCCTTGCACGTGGAGTTGGGGCACTCGATCTCCGGGTTGTCCTGAATATTATCATATCATGGGTTGTTACCCTGCCGGCTGGAGCCATCATGGCAATGCTCTTTTTCTTTACACTAAAGGGTATTTTCGGCTAAAAAAAATCACGCCATATAGGTGCAGCAGTCTTTCCACCACTTTCGCTCTTGCCCAGAGGCTGATTCAAATCGTTGCCCACCCATACGCCGATGGTATATTTTTTATCATAACCAATAAACCAGGCATCCCGGTTATCGTCGGAGGTGCCTGTTTTCCCTCCCTGTACCCCCCTAACCTTTTTAACCGCCCTGCCCGTACCCTGTTCCACAACACCTTTCAACATTGATCGCATCTGTCGCAAAACGGATGTGGAAAGAACCCTCTTTGACTTGTTATCCTGTGCGGGACGTATAACAGCCCCATCTGCTAAAACAATTTTGTCGATAAATGAGGGTTTTCTAAATGTCCCATTGCCGGCAAATATGGTATAGGCCGCTGTCATTTCCAGAAGAGAGACATCTGTTGCCCCAAGAGCAAGTGAAAGATCGGGAGGTAAATCCGCGGTAAGACCAGCCAATCGCGCAATCTTATGCACAGCTTTGTAGCCGATGTCCTGCATGAGGCGAACAGATGCACTGTTTAAAGAATGAACCAAAGCATTGGTAAGCGTAGTCCTGCCGTAATATTTTCCACCATAATTTTTAGGTTTCCAGGATGAACCATCTCTGCCTTTTATAGAAAGAGGGCTGTCAAGAATGGGAGATTGTGATGTCCATCCTTTATGCAAAGCTGCTGCAAAAACAAAAGGCTTAAAAGTAGAACCGGCTGGTCTTTTTGCCTGTGTTGCACGGTTAAACGGGGATTTCTTAAACGATGTCCCACCTGTCACAGCTCGTATTTTGGCAGACCCGGTTTCTATACAAACCAGTGCTCCCTGAGGAACTGCTATTGCCTTTTTTTTCTTCAAAACCTGTCTGGCTGCACTCGCTTTCACACCCTTACCCACTACAATAGCAGCCTTTTTTTGCATGGCAGCATCTAAATTTGTGTATATTTTAGCCCCTGCAGTCTGCAGAGCTACTCCAAGAATCGCCCTGCTGCGTTTTTTTACTTCGGCAAGATAAAATCCGTTGGCATTGTCAGATCTTTTTATTCCACGTTTAAGGTGAATTTTTGTTTCATAAGCTTTTTTCGCTGCGGCTGCACTGACAAAGCCATCTGCTGCCATTCTATTAAGAACATATTTCTGACGTTTTACCGCCCTGTCGAGATGATTAAACAGTGAATATCGACTTGGGGCCTGGGGTAAACCAGCTAATAGAGCACATTGTCCAAGGGTCAATCTGGCAGCACTCTTGCCAAAATAGATCTGAGCCGCGGCCTCTACGCCATGGGCTCCCTCACCCAGATAAATCTGGTTGAGATAGATGTAAAGAATTTCTTTTTTGCCCAGAAGTTGATCAATTCTCCATGCAAGTATTGCCTCTTTAAATTTTCGTATATATGTTTTTTCAGGAGTCAAAAGAAGCGATTTGGCAACCTGCTGTGTAATGGTTGATCCTCCCTGCCCTTTGGCTCCATGGCGTATGTTATTTATTGCCGCTCGGAGTACCGAGATAAAATCCAGCCCAGGATGGTCATAAAAACGTCCATCTTCAGCAGCAACAAAAGCATCCGGTAAATATGGTGACATTGCCCCAAGAGGTATTACAGTTCTATTCTCAACAAAAATTCGATCCACAATATTTTTATGGCGGTCGTAAATAACGGTTGCCTGACGTGGTTGATAATGAGCGACTGTACTGATATCAGGAATTTTCAGGCTGATAAGTACAAAGAGCAGACCGCCAAGAAAAACAGTCTGTAGCAGACATACGAGAATGAGAAACAAAGAGATCTGTTTTTCGCCATATACCTTTCTTCGCACCCTTGGCTTTGAACCAGTTGAATTTTTAACTTTTGCGGTTTTTCGAGCTGACACTGTTGATTAAAAAATGGTAGTGTTGATGAATGTTGAGAAACAGATAAATACGTCCGATCCACTGTAACATTTGGCCTTGAACAATCAATAGGAAAGTCAGCACCATGTCAAAAATACGCATTCTCCCTGAACAGCTCGCCAATCAGATTGCAGCAGGTGAAGTAGTCGAACGTCCTGCTTCTGTAGTAAAGGAACTTGTCGAAAACAGCCTCGATGCAGGTGCCACCCGCATTGAAATAGAAATTGAAGGTGGTGGTACCCGACTGATCAGGGTTATCGATAATGGTGAAGGAATGGGTGAAGATGACCTCCTTATGAGCCTGGAAAGACACGGCACATCCAAAATCCATTCGGAAGAAGATCTTGGTTCCATAGGTACCCTGGGGTTTCGCGGTGAGGCCATACCCTCCATTGGTTCCGTTGCACAACTCACCATTACTTCAAGGCCTCCGGAGTCCGAACTGGGTACTCGAATCGTTTTAAGCTTTGGTAAACTGCAAAAAGTACATGATATCGGCTGCAGCTACGGTACGACTTTTGAAGTACGTAACCTTTTTGGCAATACCCCCGCCAGAAGAAAATTTCTGCGAACGGTACGAACAGAAATAGGCCACATTGATGAAGTCATAAAAAACTACTCTCTCTGTTCACCGGAAATCACTTTTATCCTCAGGATAAACGGCAGGGAAACGAATCACCTCGACAAATCCCTCTCCATAGAAGAAAGACTGAGAAATATCATCCACTACGAAGGCCCTTTCATCAGTGTCAGTACCAGCAGCGCAACTCCACATAAATATGCGGTTTCCGGATTTCTCATTCCACCGGAACAGGCTACACCAGGGCCAGCCAGACTACGCCTCATGGTCAATGGTCGTGCAGTAAAAGATAGAATGATAGCCCACGGGGTAACAGAGGGTTTACGAGGATTCCTGATGAAGGGTAAAAATCCGGTGGGACTCATACACCTGACTCTGCCGGACAACGAAGTCGATGTCAATGTTCATCCTGCTAAACATGAGGTTCGCTTTCGACAATCTCAGGACGTCCACGCCTTCCTCAGCTCGTCTGTTGGTCGTGCCATTCAGGAATACCAGCACACACTGAAAAACCAGGTTTTTGGTATTAGAAAAAACATTGAATCTTCCCCGATTCCTGCCAATACAGATTTTCCGGTGCAATCTCCCTTTACAGAAAGGCCAACCGACACAGCTCGTCATGTCCATTCTTTTTCCAGTCAGGATATCCCCGAAACCAGAGAAGCGCAGCCGACGCACACAACTGCACATCCACCGAGCCAAAATTTGAGAACCGACCTGCAACCTCAAACCATTTTTGCCACAACCGGTCCCATTCACAAATCAAATGAAGAAACGAGCATTACCAAAAATCAATTACAAAATACAACCAGTCAACAATTCTCCAGGTATGACCTTGTCGTTATTGGACAATTTGACAATTTGTATATTTTTTGTAAAAGCAGTGAGGGGTTGATTGTCATTGATCAACATGCAGCCCATGAACGGCTTCTCTATGAAAAATTTCGCGAACAATATTTGCTGCGGTCTATAACCCGGCAAAATCTTATGTTTCCGGAAACCGTTGAACTTTCACTTTTCCAGGCCAAACTCGTGGACAAAAACAGTGAAGAACTGGAGAGAATGGGATTTTCTTTTCGTGAATTCGGCGGCAATACTTTTATTCTCTCCGCAGTTCCCGCCCTTGCCGGAACAACAAGCCCAAGGGAATTGTTTTTGGATGTTCTCTGCCACTTTGGTGATGAAAGAAGCAAAAACAGCAAGGGAGGTTTCCTTGATACTATTCTTGCGACCATGGCCTGTAAAGCCGCCGTCAAAGCAGGGACAGAATTATCTGATAAAGAAATTAATACGCTCCTTGATGATATGGCCAAAGCAGATCTTTTTTCACACTGTCCCCATGGCAGGCCTGTGGTTAAAGTATTTAACAGCTCGGAAATCAAGAAATGGTTTTATCGAACGTAAGTTGTTTGCTGGGTTAATGTGCAAAATTTGTAAAGGTGTGGGAAAATCTTTGTGTTTTTCAAAACAAATCTCACAATAATTACAACAAATGCAACAATTACACATAGGTAGCCTACTGGCACACCTCTTGCTTTAAAAGTGATAAGGTCGGGAAAGGGGAAATCAACAATTCCCCCCAAATACACTTTTAGAGAGGAATAAAACCATGAAACACATTCTTGCAATCGTCATCATTGCCGGTATTCTTACTGTCTGTACCAACAGCCTTGCCGTCTCGACACCACCAACCATTTCAACAAAAGATACCATCGCCGCTCTGGCTGAAAATCAGATCGACAATCTCGTCTTTAAAGGAGTCGTTAAAAAACTCGATACGGGAACCGCTCTCTATACTGAAGAAGCTGTTTACCCCCTCATGGGCGGAGATTTTGATATGATCGTTGGTAAAAATGTTCATATCATCGGCAGAATTATCAAAGATGGAAAAATTGAAAAAATATCCGTTGCTCGCGTTCAATTTGACCGCAAATAGAGATTTCCTTAACCCAGTCGAAACATTTTGATATCAGGGAATAACATGTTCCCTGATATCAAACCATGCCTTTCCTCGTCCTTTCAAAAAGAATCATTGATTTTCCCCCGCCGTTCCCTGTACAACTCTGCTTAGCTGAAATTTCTCAATACACAGTCCAATATTTTCAATAAAAATCGTGACCAATTTAAAAAGCTACACTCTCCTTTTTTTTATCACCCTCACCGTCCTTTCAATTTCCGGCTGTGCCAAACCTCCTGTCCCAAAAATTATTGAGACGACTGCGTACTGTGGCTGCTCCTCCTGCTGCGGCTGGGAAAGAGGCAGCTGGTACCTGCTAAAACTTGATTTCTGGAATCGTTATGTGAGCAATGGCCCACAAGCGGGATCACACTACAGTGGCCTCACCGCCAGCGGCACAACGCCAAGGGAACCTGAAGAAGGTTTTTTCTCAATGGACAGCGTGTACAGACCGTGGATGATTCCGGTCAGACTCATTCTCTTCCCCTGGTATTTCCTGCCCCACGACGGCACCATAGCCGCAGACACACGCTACTATCCCTTTGGCACACGTATGTATGTGCCGGGATACGGCTGGGGAACAGTCGAAGACAGAGGTGGAGCTATCAAGGGAGCAAACCGCATTGATCTTTACTTTAACTCCCATAGCACCGCACGTAAATGGGGAAGAAAAAGGTTGAGGGTCACCGTAGAACGCCCCCGTTAGTCTCTTTCTCCGTAAAAATACCATATCGCAATCGCACGCTCTTTTTTTCAAAAATAAACAATGAACAGAGGGTCAACACAATTACCGCCGCTAATATACAAGCCAGCCGCACCCAGGAGACACCAAGTTCATTGTAGTAACTGACGTAGGAAAAGAGTGTCCTCAGCCATTCAACGCATGCCAGAAATAAAGATAACTGCACAAACCTTACGGATAAAGGATGTTTAATGATTAAAATAAAGGGAATCCCAAGACAAAATAATGCGACAACTGTTAATCCGGCCCGCTGAAAATGAGCACTGATTAACAGAAAACTGCATATGGGTGGCACCAGATATAAAAATCGCATAGATCCTCTTTTGTTAAAAATTATTTTTAAAATCAACCAGATTATTTTTTCTCTTGCACCGACATCATATAATCCTTATCCATTACAAGAATTAACATCATTGACCTGGGTCAAATATTATCCAGACGAAAGCATCCAATATTCCCTTTTCACCTTTATTTCCTTTAGGATAACATGTCTGAAAAACAAACAATTACGATTATAGGTGGTGGCCTTGCCGGCAGCGAAGCAGCATGGCAAATTGCCGAGCGAAACTGCAGAGTACAACTTATCGACATGAAACCTCATAAATACAGCCCTGCCCATAGTTCTGAAAATCTTGCAGAACTGGTCTGTTCCAATTCTCTACGATCAAATGATAAGACTTCCGCGGTTGGCCTGCTGAAAGAGGAAATGCGAGCCTGCAATTCGCTGACCATGAGAATTGCCGAAGAAACCAAAGTTCCCGCCGGCAAAGCTCTTGCCGTTGACAGGGAAAAATTTGCAGCACACATTACAGAAATCCTAAAGGCCCATCCGTTAATCGACATAGTCCGCAAAGAACTTACCGAAATTCCACCAAAATCCGACAGTATTACCATCCTTGCAACCGGACCACTCACTTCAGAACCACTAGCTGACTCTTTGGCACAACTCACCGGCAAAAAAAGATTGGCGTTCTATGACGCCATTGCACCAATAGTTGACACCGACTCCCTTAATATGGACATCATCTATCAAAAGTCGCGCTATGATGATGGTCCGGGTGATTACCTCAACTGCCCTATGGATAAAGAAACCTATCTCAGATTTATTGATGAACTCAACAACGCAGAGTACGTACCATTGAAAGATTTTGAGGACATTAAATACTTTGAAGGATGTCTTCCCGTTGAGGTTATCAGTTCCCGGGGTGAAGATACCCTCCGTTTTGGCCCGATGAAACCGGTGGGCCTTGCCGATCCCAGAACCGGCAAAGAACCCTACGCCGTCATTCAACTACGCAAAGAAAACAGAGAAGGAACTACATACAACATGGTTGGCTTTCAGACAAAGCTGACCTACAATGAACAAAAGCGTATCTTTCGTCTGATCCCGGGCATGGAAAATGCGGAATTTCCAAGACTCGGATCAATCCATAGAAATACCTATGTCCTTTCCCCGGAGATTCTGCAGCCGACACTGCAGTTCAAATCGCGACCAAACCTGCTTCTTGCCGGACAGCTGTCAGGTGTTGAAGGCTATGTGGAATCTGCAGCAATGGGCCTTCTAGCGGGAATTAATGGCGCCAGAATCACGCTGGGAATGCCCCCGATAGTCCCTCCACCGGAAATGGCCTTGGGAGCTCTTGTTAACCATCTCACTAAAAGCGACCCCAAACGATTCCAGCCATCAAATGTTAATTTTGGACTTTTCCCCGCCTGGGAGAAAAAAATCAGGAAAAAATTCAGAGGCCAGGAAAGAGCCGAGCGATCCTCTGTAGCTCTAGAAAAATGGTTCGAACAAGAGAAGGTTACAGGGTGAGCCATCTATGAATACGTATAAATCCCAAAAAGATCGCGACTATCTTGAAGTTTTTCAGGAAGTGACACGCCTCATCAACAGTGTCCATGCTCCCCAGGACGTCATGGATCTCATAGTACGTCGTCTGCCAAAACTCATGAATGTGGATGCGGCAACGGTCAGACTCTACAATCAGGGCTCCGAACGTTTTGTTCTCGGGGCCGCGTTTGGAGTTTCCGACCAGTATTTATCAAGATCGACCATCGATTCCAAAGAAGTGATGGCGGCCCTCATGCAGGGCACGCCAACTACCACGACCAAGACAGATCTGCTTTCCAACCAGGATAATTACACATATATCGCCGAAGAAGGCATACAAAGTGTGCTCTCTTTACCTATTACGTTCAAAGAACAGATCATCGGCCTGCTTCGTCTTTTAACGAAAAAGCCCAGAGAGTTTGATAAACAGGAAATTAATTTTGCAATGTCCCTTGCAGAACAGCTTGGCATTGCCATTTCAAACAGCAGGCTATTTCAGGAAATGGAAAATCAGGTAAAGTTTTTATCTGAACTGAGAGACATCTCCAAACTCGTCAATTCCACCCTTGATCTTGACGAAATATTAACAGCAATTGTTCACACCCTTCCTGGCATTCTCAAGGTAAAGGGTTGCACCATCAGACTGCTCCATCCGGCCACCAATCGCTTGGAACTTGTTGCAGCATCAGGACTCTCTACACGTTACCTCAACCGAGGCTCCATCAAAAAGGAAAACTCATTTTTCAAGGCCCTCAAGGGAGAACCCGTTGCCATTTATGATGCGGCCACGGATCCAAGAGTAGAGTACCACGACGCCATCCGCCAGGAAGGTATTAAATCCATTCTTGTTGTTCCCATCAAAAACAATAACGAAATTATAGGAATACTACGCCTTCTCAGCTCAGAACACCGCTCCTTTTCTGCAAACGAAATACACTTTACGACAACTCTTGCCGAAGAGGGAGGTAACGCAATTCAAAAGGCCAGAGTGTACAGAAAGATACAACTCCTTTTCAATCAGATAGAAGAACATGAACGGTTCCTACAAACCATTCTAGATTCCTTATGGCTGCAATTAATCGTCATCGCTCCAGATAACAGTATTATTATGGCCAATAAAATGTTTCTCACAATAAGTGGTTACAAGGAAGCTGATGTTCTTGGACGATCATACGACAGCACCGTTCCCTGGTGCCATGGAGCCGGTAATGAATGCAATGTTGAAAAAGTTTTTAAAACAGAGCATCCGTTTACCATTCTCAGCACAACATCAGATGACAGTACTCACCCTGATTATCGATGTTACGAGCATCATCTCGCCCCAATTTTTGATAGATCCGGGGCAGTAGAATGTGTTATCGAAGCCGTACGGGATGTTACCGACCAGAAACTCCTCGAAAAAGAAAAACTTGAAAAAACAAAACTACAGGGTGTGATAGAGATGGCGGGAACCACTGCCCATGAACTGAACAGCCCACTGTTTGCCGCTCTCGGCACAGCTCAACTCCTGCAGGACGACCTGACAGAAGAGGAAATGAAAGAAGACATGGACATGATCATCCGTAATCTGCAGAAAATGTCCGAACTCACCAAGACCATGACGGCAGCAACAGGCTTCGAAAGCAGGGACTACGTAGGAGAAACAAAAATAGTTACGTTAAAGTAGATGATGACTGTGATTAAATGATCTCTGAACCACCATCTTTCCCTGGTGGCTGGAGCGGAATATTCCATTTCTTCATATATTTCCATATGGAAGCCCTGCTTAAATGAACACGTCTACCCACTTCCGCCTTATTCCAATTACTGTCCCAAAGTACTTCGAGAAGCTTTTCTTTCGTCAGTAAAATTTTTGAACGTGGAACAGTGCTGGCCCTAGTGGTTTCCGTTTGCTCGGGAGCTTTAAAAATAGTCTCAGGCTCTCGTATTTCAAGGGGCAGATCTGTCACTTCTATCTGCCGACCTCCACACAAAACAAAGGCATGTTCCACCGCATTTGCAAGCTCTCTTATATTTCCAGGCCAGGAATAATCCAGCATATCCTTGAGTGCAGTGGTCTTGATACCTTTAACTTTTGCAGGCACCTTCTTATTGTTTATCATTATGAAATGGTCGATAAGAAGCGGAATATCTTCTTTTCGCTTTCTGAGTGGAGGCAGAAAAATGGAAAAAACTTTCAACCTATAATAGAGGTCTTCCCTGAATTTCCCCCTGTCCACCTGTGTCTTAAGGTCTTTGTTGGTAGCCGCAACAATACGGATATCTATCTTCCTTTTTCTCGATTCCCCAACTCTTTCAATTTCCTTTTGCTGCAGCACACGAAGAAGTTTTACCTGTATATACGGCGTGATTTCACCAATTTCATCCAAAAAGATGGTTCCTCCATCCGCCTGCTCAAACCGGCCGATTCGATCTTGGCTTGCCCCGGTAAAGGCTCCTTTCGTATGGCCAAAAAGTTCACTCTCAAGCAGTGTTTCAGACAACGCACTGCAATTTATCGTGACCATTGGCTTTTCCCGTCGCTCCCCAATGGTATGAATAGCCCCTGCTACAAGCTCTTTTCCGGTTCCGCTCTCCCCTTGAATAAGTATTGACGTGTCACTTGCTGCAGCAGCCTTGATAAAGCTGAATACATTCTGCATAATCTGACTTTTTGCAATGATGCCACCAAGGCGATTGAGTTCACCAAGACGCCTGGTGGCCTCCTCCATTTTTAGCCGGGTATTTTTCAATTCCGTCAAATCAGTAACAACTTCTACAATACCGATTAGGGACAGGGATAAAAATAATTATCCCAGTTCATCCTGCTATTAGTCTATCATTTACATTCATCTTCCTCCTCTTTTTAATACTCTGCCAGTTTCATAAACTTGGTACA
>CAMZKN010000182.1 GCA_947311315.1 uncultured Desulfobulbaceae bacterium
GTCTATTGAGGAAATCGGTCGATTCTGACAAAATCCGTTTTTCTTAGAGAAATTTTCGTTTTTAAAATATTATTTCACATAGATGGGAGGCTTATATGAAATATCCAGTTTACCTGTAAGATTGATCTGAACTGCATTTCCTGGGGCAAGGCCCAGGCACCAGCGGATGCGTCCGGCAGATTCGGTATATTGCCCAAAGAACGTGTTATTCTCCAGGATCGCATTAAACCTCTTGCATATTTTTTTCAACCCTGTTATTAAGAATGGTTTTCGAGTGTCAGGCCAGAACATGGTATTTTAGGGAAATTGTACAAAACTGGACAGACACAAGCGATCGGCCACAGAAAGCTCCTAAAGAGTTTTCTTTGAATGGGAGGCCGATGTATCTTTCCTGGACAGATTTTGCACAGTGCATTCTTCTTTGGAATCAACCCTTTTACCAATAGGTATTTTTATGTCTTCTACACACGAATCCACACCCTTGTCGTTTTCTGATATGGGCCTCACCGGGCCTGTTCTGCAAGCCATTACCGACGCCGGATACGAAACACCCACTGCCATCCAGAAGGAAATGATCCCTCATATGATGGACAGACGGGATGTTGTCGGCCAGGCCCAGACGGGTACTGGAAAAACCGCAGCTTTTGCCCTGCCGCTCCTGACCAGAATACAAGGGGGAAAATGCAAAAAGCCACAGATTCTCGTTCTCGCCCCAACCCGCGAACTTGCCATCCAGGTTGCCAAGTCCTTTGAAACATACGGCAAACACATTAAGAACCTCTCAGTACTACCAATATTTGGCGGCCAGGATTATTCCATACAGCTCAAACAGCTTCACAGGGGTGTTCATGTAGTGGTTGGCACGCCTGGTCGGGTTATGGATCACATCCGCAAAGGAACCCTGAAACTAGACGATATTCACTCCTTCATTCTCGATGAAGCAGATGAAATGCTTAAAATGGGTTTTATTGACGATGTGGAATGGGTGCTTGAACAGCTCCCCGAAGACCGCCAGACAGCTCTTTTCTCAGCAACCATGCCATCCAGTATCCGTGCAATTGCGAGGAAATATCTCAATAACCCTGTAGAAATCACTATAAAAACAAAGACCGTCACCGCCCTGACCATTAATCAGCGCTATCTCCTTACCAGCGGGCTTTCCCGCAAATTTGAAGCGATATCACGGATACTTGAAGTTGAAGATTTCGACGCCGTACTCGTCTTTGTTCGTACCAAAATACAGACTCTGGAGCTCGCTGAAAAACTTTCAGCACTTGGCCACAAAGCAGCCCCACTTAACGGCGATATTCAGCAAAGCCATCGACTGCGGACCATAGATCAGCTCAAATCAAAAGCAATCGATATCCTTGTTGCAACAGATGTCGCCGCAAGGGGCCTTGATGTTGAACGAATCAGTCACGTCATCAATTACGACATCCCGTTTGATCAGGAAGCGTATATCCACCGTATTGGTCGAACAGGCCGTGCCGGACGAAGCGGTCAAGCAATCCTTTTTGTCAACCCGCGCGAAAGGTCAATGTTGAAATCCATCGAACGTGTAACCAGGCAAAAAATTGAGATGATGAAACTGCCCACATCAAAGGACATCAACAAAAAGCGCATTGAAAACTTTAAGGCAAAAATCAGTTCCTCACTGCAGGCTGATACCGGGTTTTACCAGAAACTCATCCAGGAATTCCTGGCAGAAAATACGGTAAGTGGTGAAGAAGTTGCCGCAGCTCTTGCGCATCTCATGCAAGGCAACAAACCAATGCTACTACCAGAAGACAAGTTCCGTAAAGAACCGGCCGCCCCCAGACGCCGTGACCAGAAAATGGTTAGAACCAGAAAAGAACGAAGACCTTCCGCCCTGCAACTTCCCCCTGAAGAAGGTATGGAACGATTTCGCATTGAGGTGGGCCGCGAGCAGGGCATCAAGCCGTCCAATATTGTTGGAGCAATTGCCAACGAAGCCGATATCAGCTCCAAACATATCGGACGCATTTCAATTTACGACAACCACAGCACGGTCGACCTGC
The DNA here is from genome assembly GCA_947311315.1 of uncultured Desulfobulbaceae bacterium. Classification (GTDB taxonomy): domain Bacteria; phylum Desulfobacterota; class Desulfobulbia; order Desulfobulbales; family Desulfocapsaceae; genus Desulforhopalus_A. The sequence continues at coordinate 2,040 of CAMZKN010000182.1, forward strand.
CCTACGGTATGCCTCAGGACGTCCTGCGCATACTGCACAGAGTTCGGGTCGGAAGCAGAGCAATGAAAATCAGTCGAATCGACATGCCATCCGCTCCAGAGGGAAACCCCGCAGGAAAAGACGCCGGACCTAAGAAAAGACTTCGCAGGAAGGGTCAGCGAAAACACAATCGCAAAAGTGCTGCTGCATAACCATTATGCTCCAACACACTTTTTGTCATATTCAGGGCATCGGGCCGAAAACTGAGAGAAAACTCTGGGAATGCGGTATTACGACCTGGGATCAGCTACGCAAGCCCCTGCCCTTTAAGCTTTCTGCACCAACCTTTGCCAATGCGCAGGAGACTCTTGCGCAATCATCCAGGGCACTGCACAATGATCCCGCTTTTTTTACAAAGCTCCTGTCCAGCAGTGATCCCTGGCGTATCTTCCCACACTTTCGCAATTGTACCGCCTACCTCGATATTGAAACCACAGGGCTCAATTCTTTTGATGAAATCACCACGATAGCCCTCTACGATGGCAATAAAATATACACCTACGTCAACGGCATAAATCTGGACGATTTTGTTGATGACATTGAGAAATTCCAGGTAATCGTCAGCTACAACGGCAAGAGTTTTGACATACCGTTTCTTGAGAATTTTTTCAGAATCAAACTCAAACACGCACAGATTGACCTGCGCTATATCCTAGCAAAGCTCGGTTTTAAAGGTGGGCTCAAAGGGTGCGAAAAACAACTGGGCATGAGTCGTGGAAATCTTGATGGCGTAGACGGTTTTTTCGCAGTACTCCTATGGCATAAATACCAGAATAGCAACGATCAACGGGCTCTTGAAACCCTGCTTGCGTACAACATTGAAGATACAGTCAACCTCGAACGACTTGCAATAGAGGCATATAACAGAAACATCTCATCCACTCCTTTTGCAGGTGAATTGACCTTGCCGGTTCCCGATCCGCCTCCAATTCCCTACCAGGCAGATTACGACTGCGTTGAATCGATAAAACGCAACTCCGGACGCTGGTAATTACAACACAATCTCCATCCCTTCTCTGGCAAAAAACACCTCGGTATTACCAAATTTTCCCGGTGCGCAGTAGACGGTTGCCATTTCATCAAGTGCGCTGTCTGTCCGATCCGGGTCATGATGGAAGAGTGCAAGTTTTTTCACTCCAGCCCTATTGGCGGCAGCTATCGCCTGTTCAATGGTGGAATGGCCCCAGTTTATCCGTTCGCTGTATTCCGCATCGGTATACTGTGCATCATGGATCAGCAGATCAGCCCCGGCAAAAAACTGCTCAATGGCCAGATTCTGCTCAACGGCAACCTCTCCTCCCTCAAAGGCCATGGCCTCATCATAAGCAGGATCTTCGGGGTCAGTAATAAACAGGTTGCGGAACGGCTCCGTGTCGTAGCAGGTACAAACGACCTTACCCTCATACTCAAAACGGTAGCCCAGAGCGGTTATAGGGTGGTTTAATAATTTAGTGGACAAAAGCAATCCGTCCCCAAGATCAATACTCGGATCTTCCTTAAGGCGTATATGTTCAACTTCCGATGCAAGTTCACCAAGATTTACCGGAAAATACCGGTATTTCATCTGACCGCCAACAACCTCTTCCAGGGGATCATCTTCAAAGGAAACCGGGCCATGTACCCTCAGTTTTGATCCAGGAATATAAATAGGAGTAAAAAAAGGATACCCCATAATGTGATCCCAATGGGTGTGGGAAAGAAATATATCAGCAACTATTGGCCCTTTGGGCAGATCATTTGCCATAATGGCATTGCCAAGATGTCGAATACCGGAGCCCGCATCAATAATTATAATACGATCATCCGCTCCGACCCTCAGTTCGATACAGGCCGTATTGCCACCATACTTCTGTGTCGTAGGCCCCGGACTCGGAATTGAACCCCGCACCCCCCAGAATTGTACTTTCATCAAAGCTCCATTAATGCGGTAATTTCACTATATTTTTAAGAAAATCTCGGCCTTGTGAATTTCTTCAACAACCCTGTCACCAATACCACAGAATTCGTCCCAGTCAAGATCGAGTAGTTGCAAAAGACGACCAGCCTCTTCTTCAGGTGGAAAAGGATTACCAGCAAAGCCATGATCTAAAATATTGGTATAAAGGTTTCCGAGAGCAACAAGAGCAACCTGTTGGCCACCTTCTTCTTTAAAGCTGTCAATATCATGATGACTGCCAATGCATGATGTAATCACTTGATTAAGTTTCCATTTTTCAGCAATCATGAGACCTACTTCCTGATGATCAATACCCATGAGATCCAGTTCAACATCCCTCAATGGTAATTGTTCATTCTTTGCTCGATTGAGTACGTCTATGTATTCATCACCAAAGGGAACCTTGCCTAAATCGTGCAAAAGCCCTGCCAGAAAAAGTTCCTCTCTCTCCATAACAGGAAGACCTTTAACCTCACCCAACAATTTAGCGCTAACCCCAGCCCCGATGGAATGGGCCCAGAACTTTGTTGTCGGCAATGCTTTTGATTTTTTGGCACCCGACACACTTTTGATAATTGCGGTACTAAGCGCCATGTTTTTCACCGTGTTCATACCAAGCATGGTAATGGCGCGGGTAAGCGAAGTTACCTTATTTACAAGAGAGTAATAGGCGGAATTAATGAGTCTAAGTACCTGCCCGGTCAGCACCGGATCAAGGGAAATAACCTTGTTCAATTCGTTTGGAGAGGCATCTGTACGACTGCAGATCTCCATAACTTTGCCCACCGTAGTAGACAAACTTGGCATCCGTTTAATAAATCGCTCAATATCTCTTCTCTGCTTCTCTTTATCCAATGCCATAATTATTTTGTGCAATCAATATGTTAAAAACACGACAAAACACCTGCAATGAAAAATATTGTATAGGATGAATGGAGCAAGGTCAAGCATCTTCCTGTGTTATACATGAGCCTGTTGATTTAATGTATTTTGCCCGATCTCTTCGTTATATGAAAAATTTTATCCTCGGAATATCAACTATATGCCTGTGGCAAAATTTTCCATATGCCTCGATATCAGACAAAAATCCTATTAAATCAACAGACTCATACATCTAAAGGAAACAGCTTCCTGATACGTCATGGTTTTGCCACCAAAAATATCAAGGGCACTGCCTACAGTCGCATCAAGACGGCCATTCCCCACATCATGTATTAACTGTAAATCTTTCACATTGCGAATACCACCTGCGTAAGTGGTTGGAAGAGGTGTCCACTTACCAAGTGTTTCAACAAGAGCAATTTCTATCCCCGAGCATTTACCCTCGACATCGGCTGCATGTATTAAGAATTCGCAACAGGAGTGCGACAATTCATCAAGGACTTCCGGTGAAATAACAACATTGGTAAATTTCTGCCAGCGATCTGTTACAATGAAATACTCATCACCTTTTTTTCGGCAGCTTAAATCCAGTACAAGTCTCTTTCTGCCAACCGCTTGAACAAGTTTTCGCAACCGATCGGTATCAATATTTCCATGACGAAATACATAGGAGGTAACAATCAGTTGAGCTGCACCCTTATCAAGCCACTTTCCGCTGTTGTCTGCAGTAATACCGCCACCAAGCTGCATCCCCTGTGGCCAGGCGGACAATGCCTCCTCAGCCGCCTCATCATTGCCGGGACCAAGTTTTATTATATGACCACCCGTTAAATTATCCGACCGGTATAATTCAGCAAACCAGGATGGAGGTTTTTCTGCTACAAAATTTGTCTGAACAGCATCCGGGTCAGCATCACTTAACGTTGAGCCAACAATCTGCTTTACCTGCCCTCCATGAAGATCAATACACGGTCTGAACTGCATCACATAACCTCATTGCAAATAAAAAAAGCGGAATGCTTATTCAGCATCCCGCTTTTTAAAATTACTTCATCGTCTGCCCTACCCGACTGATAACCAATCAACCTTTTTGAATAAGCATTGTTGAAGGGTCAAGCTTCAAAGTAGTGCCAGGATCCATTGCACAGTCATCACATTTCAGAATGTCGAGCATCATATCATCGCCTTCCGGCTTAATTGATAAAACTGTCTCAAACAGACTATCCACTTCATGGCATGGCGCAGGTACACCATCCACGCTGACCCGCTCATCTCCACGATGACTCACAGCCGAAAACCAGATCATTTTCAGGCCACGTTCATGCATAAAGTTACGCATTTCTTCAAGCGACTCTTTACTATTATTTTCAAAATCATAGCCGTCAATAATAAGACATTCCGGCTTGTATATATTTTGCTGCACCAGATCATCAAGACGTTCTTCAAGAAGAGCTTTATTGAAAGAACTCTCTTTAAACGTCATTATCATACGGTTTTTCATTATTTCGGGGATGGACTCAATTTTCTCCCCGTCTGTGAGCAGCGAAAGAATATCATCGTACCAGGTACGGGTTTTTTCCACGCCTTCTCCGATTGAAACATGCAATACTTTGTTCCCAAGTAACATACAATCAAGGGCAAATTGCACAAGAATTGCTGTTTTGCCAAGTCCGGCTCTGGCCATCACCAGACCCATAATAGCCTGAGAACCATCTTCTTTTGCATTTTTCTCCAGACCAAGCGCCCGAAGTGGATTGTTTACTATATGCTCGTTATTTCCCATACCAGTTCACCTTTTTTATTTTGCTCAACCGGTAGCACAATTATGTTACCGGTAAATCCTGCGTATTACGTACAGTATCTCGAATAATGTTAGCCTTTCTTAAAAAGAATATCAACCATTCTTCCGCTCTTCCTGATAGGCTTTGATTAACTCTTCACTTACCGATTTCGGTACAGGCTTAAAGGTGGCAAACTCCATGGTAAATTCAGCTTTGCCCTGGGTGAGAGAACGCAGGGTCGTGGAGTATCCAAACATCTCAGAAAGTGGCACTTCTGCTTCAATAACAGAATAACTGCCTTCCTCCGTCGTACCGATAATCATACCCCTTCGCTGATTAATAGATCCCATAACTGCACCCTGATATTCCGTGGGGCCTTCAACGGCAACTTTCATGATGGGTTCCATAATTGTCGGCTTAGCCTTAAGATATCCTTCCCTGAAAGCGCCGGCTGCAGCAAGCTGAAAGGCAACATCAGAGGAATCAACCGCGTGAAACGCACCGTCGTTAATAACACAACGTACTCCTGTAATTGCCGCCCCGCAGAGGGATCCTTTTTTCAAACTCTTTTTAAAACCTTTATCACAGGAGCTGATAAATTCTCTCGGGATAACACCACCAACAATTTTATCAACAAATTCGTACTCTTCATCTTCAATCGGTTCCATAAATCCGCCGACACGACCAAACTGACCTGATCCACCCGTCTGCTTTTTATGGATATAGTTGAATTCTGCCCGCTGGGAAATAGTTTCCCGATAGGCAACCTGGGGAGCACCAACTTCAACGAGTGCATCATATTCCCGTTTCATTCGTTCAACATATACTTCCAGATGCAACTCACCCATGCCGGAAATAATTGTCTCACCGGTTTCATGGTCAACAAAAGTTTTAAATGTTGGATCTTCTTTGGTAAAGCGGTTGAGAGCCTTGGACATATTAATCTGAGCTTTATTATCCGCAGGAATAACTGCAAGCGAAATAACCGGCTCAGGGATGTGCATAGAGGTCATTGAGCAGGAAATCTCACTGGAGCTGAAAGTATCACCTGATGCACAATCAATACCAAAAAGCGCTACAATATCACCGGAGCCACAGGATTCAATCTCCTGCATTTCGTCGGAATGCATACGGCACAGTCGTCCAATCTTTACTTTTTTCCCGGTCCTGTTGTTATAAACCGTATCGCCCTTTTTCAGTGTTCCCTGGTATGTTCGAATATAGGTTAACTGTCCATAACGCCCATCTTCGAGTTTGAACGCCAGCATGATCAACGGATCATCCGGGTCATTCGTTACCGGAAATTCTTTTTCATCATCTTTCAGATCAAGTGCCATATTGGTAACATCGGTCGGGCAGGGCAGATAACTTTCAACCGCATCCAGAAGGAGCTGAACTCCCTGATTTTTATATGCTGAACCAACGAGAACCGGTGTAAAATCAAGAGACAGGGTAGCAATACGAACGGCCTCATTAATTAATTTCACATCCACATCACCCTCTTCGAGTAATGCTTCCATTAATTCTTCGGAAAACATGGATATCTCTTCGAGCAACGCTTCACGCTTCTCAACAGCATCGTCCATCATATCTTCCGGGATATCTGCTTCCCTGATCTTTTCGCCACTATCTCCTTCGAAATAAATAGCCTTCATGGTGATGAGATCAATCATGCCAACAAGATCATTTTCCAGCCCAATGGGAATCTGCATCATATGGGCATTAAGATCGAGTTTATCCCGAAGCTGCTCTGTGACTCTCTCAGGATTGGCACCGGTACGATCACATTTGTTGATGAATGCAATACGCGGAACATTATAACGGGTCATCTGCCTGTTTACCGTGATGGACTGCGACTGGACGCCACCGACCGAACAGAGAACCAGAACAGCACCATCAAGAACCCGGAGGGCACGTTCGACTTCAACTGTGAAATCAACATGGCCTGGAGTATCGATTATATTTACTTCAATATCCTTCCAGGTACAGTAGGTGGCAGCCGACTGAATGGTAATCCCACGCTCTTTTTCCAGTTCCATGGAATCCATCTTAGCGCCGACACCGTCCTTACCTCTCACCTCGTGGATAGCATGTATCTTGTCAGTATAATACAGGATACGCTCTGTCAATGTCGTCTTACCTGAATCGATATGGGCACTGATGCCGATATTTCTTACTTTTGATAAATCCTTGTTCATGGATACTGTCCTCAACAACGTTACCAACCGGTTTTCAGCCGGCCTCGCTTGTTACAAGCTATGGAAATAGAAAAAAGTAAGGAGTTACAGCTCGCTGCAACTCCTTACTCTATTGACTCGTTGTGTGATATAAGAGGCCAGGAAAACCTTTAACAAATTGCTGCGATATCACACGGAAGCGATTTTTCCCTCGCCCCACTTAACACAACTCCTGAGTGAACCCTTAATACTACACAACCCCGACGAACAATGCTACAAAAAAAAGCTCGCTGCTTTATTTTTTATCTTTGTCATAAAATCTCAGTACCACACTCAGTTACCTCTCGATTCCACTCGACACCTGACAAAAAAAGCCATTGACAAATAATGAATACCCCTGTAGATAAGAATTATTCCTTAGTGGGAACATCTATCGATTGTTCCCGCAGTAACCATCAACCCAATACGAGGAGATTCACATGAGCAAAACCACTGAAAACCTGAAAGCCGCTTTCGCTGGAGAATCCCAGGCACGTAACAAATACACATTTTACGCCAAAGTCGCCCGCAAAGAAGGGTACCATTACATTGCCAAAATCTTTGAAGAGACGGCAATCAATGAAATGCGCCATGCCAACGATCATTTCAAACTTCTCGGTGGAATCGGGGATACCGCCGCAAATCTCAAAGATGCCTTTGACGGAGAAAACTACGAGACCGAAACCATGTACCCGACTTTTGCCAAAGAAGCAGAAGATGAAGGAAATATGGAAGCGGCGATGCTCTTTACCCAGATAGGCAAAGTTGAGGCAGAACACCGCGCAAGATACAAACGACTCATGGAAATGGTAGCAAATGGAACTGTTTTTACCCGCAAAGAGCCTATCACCTGGAAGTGCTCACTCTGCGGCTATAAATACACAGGCACCGAGCCACCACCGAAATGCCCGGCCTGCAAACACCCTAAAGAGTATTACGAGCCAGCAGACATGAATGTATAGTTTGTAACTCAACATTCTCAGCAATATTGCTGCCCCGGCGAGCGGTCACAGCTTTCCGGGGCAACACTTTCATATTCCAATCAAGCCCCTGGCAGTGCAATCTCCAATTCCCATGAAACAATCATTAGCGAGCAAAATTACCCCCCGCAACGCACTCGACTCTTTTAAAACTATTTGCGCAAAAACAGGAATTAAAGCAACCCACCAGCGTCTACAGATCTACGATGAGATGGTTAAAGCTAATGATCACCCTACTGCCGAGATACTTTTCGAACGGTTGAGAGAAGCGATGCCGACTCTTTCTTTAGATACTGTGTACAGAACTCTAGCCACTTTTGAACAGCACCACATTATCAAACGGGTAAAAACTGATCGTCACAAAACCAGATACGAAGCAAAGATGAACCGGCACCATCATTTTATCTGTCAAGAGTGCGAAACCATAACTGATTTCAACTGGTCTTCCTTTGACAAAGACAAACTCCCCGAAGAAGTGCAGAGGCTGGGAACCATCATCGACCATTCCATTACAGTCTCCGGGATTTGCAGAGATTGCACAACCAACCGGGACTGACCCTAAAAATCAATGTGCCGAACGATTAGCAAATATTCTTTTATATCCGTCTTTATCCGTCGTATACCCGAGGCTTCCCTCTAGTTTAAATATCAATTCAACCCCCGCATCATAATCATCTTCTTCACGGGCAAAGACCTGGGGCGCAATCTCGAGAACAAGCCAGTCCCGAAAAAATCTCTGCCTGTACCGTACCTTAGTTAATCTGCCCTGCCAGTCGCCAAAAGTCCGTAGATCACGAAACCGGACACCGCCATATGCGTACTTCCACCACTTAATGCCACCTTCTACAAATATATTATACTCCTCTCCCTCTATCAGAAATTGCCGTACACCAGTTACAAAACCGCCTGAACCATCACCACTGTTACCCGATAAATACCCCAGCGGATTACTGTCCCTATCAAAATCCAGGTCTTCAGCTGCAGAAAATACCAGCTGAGTAGTTTGTTGTACCAGCCGTGGCAACTCCATACGCAGACTAAAACGAGGCTTAAACTCAAAATCATTTTCTTTGCTGTATTTAAACTCCAGCCTCAGGATACCACGGGTTTTATTCTCCTCGGCAAGTGAGCGCGGATTATCAAAAAAAGAGTCTATCCATTCAGCCGTTTCAATCAAAAAGATAGAAGCTTTGCGATGTGCATCATCGAGTACTTTTTCCTGCTCGTCATCGAGTAGCTGATCAGCGACAATTATAATTACCGCCTGACGACAATTATTTTCACCGGATAATTGTGAATAGATTATTCATGTTGCTCTAAGGAGGAACATGAATGATCACAGACAATCAGGTGA
>CAMZKN010000183.1 GCA_947311315.1 uncultured Desulfobulbaceae bacterium
CAACAAAACACAAAAACAACTCACTTCAATAAAAGCTATGTATGGCCTTCCACTGGTTAAAGATTTTCGTAAGATGCTATGCGACGGTTAGAATGGACTTTACCAACACTTTTGGAGAAGTTACAATTTGCCGAATCATTCATGCGAGATCATAGACAATTCAAGTGGCCCGCAAGAAATCCGCCACAGACTCCTGCAAAAATCAGTGAAATTTTCTCCACGCCTTACAACACACTCAAGACGTTAAGTAAAGAACAACTCAATAAACTCTATCGAAAAAAAGCCATGAAACTTCACCCGGACAAAGGTGGCGATCATGATCGTTTCGTTGAACTTACAGAAATATATCAGTACTTACGCCGAAAGTTTAAAACCGGTTCCGGCTGAACATCGCCATACAACCCTTTGAATCAGCCCATGGGATAAAGAATATCGCTATGCACCTCATCGCAACGGGCAAGAGTTTCCCCGCTTAATTCAATCTCCATGGCTTTTAAAGAATCCCCAAGCTGCTCGCAGCTTGTAGCTCCGACAATTGTTGAGGCAACAAAGTCAAACTGTTTGCTCCAGGCAACAGCCAACGTGGCGGCAGACATACCATTTTCCTTGGCGATAGTGATATACCTCTCGGTGGCCGCAAGTGTTTTTGCATTGAGAAAACGCGCAACCATCTTCCGTACCCGCTGGTCTGGTGATTTGGCGTAGCTGGCAAAACGACCGGATACGTCCGGGTCTATATTGTATTTACCGCTCAAGACACCTCCTGCCATCGGAGAATAGGGCAGCAGAGATATTTTTTCATTTCGACACATTTCAACCATCTCATCGAGAAATCTGCGATTGAGCAATGAAAAGTTATTCTGTATCGATTCAAAACGTTTGTAGCCATTATAGCTGCAAATCATATTGGCTTTCGTTGTTCCATAGGCAGTATCGTTGGATGTGCCGAGATAACGCACCTTACCTTCACCAACCAGCCTGTCAAAAGCCTCCATGCTTTCTTCTTTAGGGACAACAGTGTCGGGCCAGTGCATCTGATAAAGATCAATATAATCCGTTTGCAATCGTTTCAGACTTCCTTCAACAGCACGAATGATATGATGACGGTCAATGGCAGTAAATCCAAACCGCACCGGCGGCACAAACCAGCCGGAGGCAGCTCCTGCGACCTTGGTGGCAAGGATCACCGCATCACGGTTTTTACCCTGCAGCCACTCACCAACTATTTCCTCCGTTAGACCAACTGTTTCAGCCTGCGGTGGGACGGGATAAATCTCCGCCGTATCAAAAAAATTCACCCCTGTATCAAAGGCCATGTCAAGTATTGCAAAGGCCTTTTTTTTATCAACACTTGTACCAAAAGTCATGGTACCAAGGCAAATGGGGCTTACCCGCAGACCAGATTTCCCTATATATCTATACTCCATGCACTCCCCTCCATAAAAAATATTTCACAACCGTTATTTGTGATATCGTGTAAAATAAGAGTTGATAAGTCATTTACAAGTACGTATTCTCGTTTCAGGATACGCAGTAAACGTTATAACAGATTTCAAAAATAAGGCCGATACACTGAGAGACAAAAAATGAGTGACGAAAAAGAATTACAGGAAGAAAAACAGGAAAACGATTCTAACGAAGATGATTCCATTGAACAGGGTTTTGCCAAAATGGAACTGCTGTGGAAATCACGATGTGTCAAAATGCCCACTCGTTCAAATGTTACCGTGAGAGAAATAATCAAGGATTAAGAAACTACTAACACCCCATCAACACGCCACGAAATTCAAGGGAAGTTAATTCCATGATCAATGCTGTTTTTTCTTGCACCTGACGAAAGTAGTTAATACAATCATTAAACAGGATCGTCCAGAAAACAATTCAAAGATATTGTCACAATGTGCAGTCTTTACTTTACCATGGAGTACGGATGACTGAAAAGAAAATAGGAGTTCTTATTGGTGGTTCCGGGCTTATTGGTGGCACAATAGTCAATTACTACAAGACACAGCATCCTGAAACAGTTGATATCCGTGCGCCGAGCAGCAAAAAACTCTCAATACGGGAAGAAAAGGACATCCGGAAATATCTGACGGAAATCAAGCCGGATTTCATTATTAATACGTCCATGGCGAACCTGGGTTCAAGCGGTCAACTGGCATATGAAGTCAACTACCTTGGGCCTGTTAATCTTGCCCGGGCAGCAGCTGTTCTGCAGATACCTTACATCCATTTAAGCTCGGCCGCCACCCTGCCTGCCGGGCCAGATCTGAGAGAAGAAGATACCCTGCCACTAGGCCCTGAATTAAACAATTACGCCAAATCAAAGCTCATGGCCGAAAAAACGATACAGCTCATGGCCGAAACAGAGGGGCTTGACTATTCCTGTGTCCGACTGGCAATCGTTTATGGTGCGCATGATCACAAAATCCAGGGTTTTCATCGATTGCTGTTCTCAATCGCCGACGAATCGATGCCTGTTCTTTTTACAAAAAAAGAGACGCTGCATTCCTACAGTAATGCAAGGAAACTCCCATATTTTATCCACCATATGCTGGAAAACAGAGCAGAATTCAGCAACAAAACCTTCCACTTTATCGACAAAAACCCTGTCGATTTGGCCGACCTTATACTCACCATCAAAGCCTATCTGCAACAAAGCTCACCAAGGGAAATATACATTCCCTATTGGCTGGCAAAAATGGGCAAAAACAGTATTGTTGTCCTACTGAGATTGTTAAGAAAATTTGGCCTCAAAGCCACCCTTCCACCTGAGCTGATGTTCCTTGACAGTTTTTACCGCCTCCAGACCCTCTCATCAGAAAAGCTGCAGAATTCATCATTTATCGACCCACTGCCTGAAGAATCCATTTACACACGCCTGCCGGATCTGGTAACGTATTACCTTACGCGATGGAGCCAGCAAAACCTCATCGCGACCCACAAAGAAACGCCGAAAATGGACAAAACTGTGGAAGATGCCTTCAGAAATGACCCCCACTCTCTGGTTGACTCCATTCACACCAAAGGTATTGCACCATTTACCACAATGAAAAAAAAGGGCTGACCAACTCAAAGCTGTACTATCCCAACCCACAATAAAAATTACTTCCCACATGATGCAGACCGACGCCACCGCACTCATTCAATTCGTTAAATACGCACTGGCTGGAGGATTGGCCACAATCACTCAGATTATTATCTTTCACCTCGTGGGCTGGAAACTTTTTCCCGCACTACAGGAAAAAGATCACGCCGTGCAGTTTTTCAAACTCTCCATCGAGCAGGTGGATGATACCAGAAGAGCCCGCAACTCGATGATCGCAAATACAATGGCCTTTCTTGTCGCCAATATGGTAGCCTATATCACCAATATTCTCTGGGTCTTTGAAAGTGGAAAATATAATGTTGTCATTGAAATACTTCTTTTTTATGCTGTCTCCGGTGTCAGTGTTTTTTTAGGTACAGTGCTGATGGGCATCCTGATCAAACGGTTTGGCATGCTCACCACCTACGCCTTTTGTGCAAATATCTTTACAGCAGTGATGATAAATTATGCCATGCGGAAATTTTTCATATTTCAAGGCTGACGACAAAGACACAACCATGCCAGAAAACAGCACAAAAATTTCTTTTTTAAGGCTCTTCAGAAACGGGATACTCTGTAGCCTTCTTTTTTGTGGCTGCGTCCCTGTCACCAATGATCCCCTGACACCCTTTTCTCTTCCAGCACAATTTTCCGAGACAGGCGAAAACCGGATGGCAATCAGATGGTGGGACGATTTAGACGATCCCCCACTTTCAAAACTCATTAACAGCGCCATAACCGATAACTTTACTCTTCTCATCGCCAGAAACCGCTTGCTTGAATCCCAGGCCATTGCCCGACAGGCCGGGGCATTTCTTCTTCCATCTCTTGACATAAAAGGGACGGCCGCAACCAGCAGAAACCATACGCTGGAAACCACTTCGAACAGCATCGTCCTCGGGTTAGCAGCTTCCTACGAGCTCGACCTCTGGGGTAGAGTCCGTTCCTTGCGGGATGCAGCAGAACTCAACGCAATTGCAAGCAAAGAAGATTACCACACAGCGGTTATTTCCCTTACCGCTGAGGTGGCAAAAAGCTGGTATCAACTTGTAGAAACACACCTGCAGCTTGATCTGCTCCGCAACCAAAGAAGTACCAATAGCAAAGTACTCGACCTCATTTCGGTACATTTTCGTGCCGGACAAGCTGGAATAGCCGATGTTCTACAGCAACGTCAACTGGTAGAAGCCGGAACCGGAGACATTGCCGCTTTGCAGGCTGATAAAAGAATTCTCGAGCACCAGCTGGCAATCCTACTGGGTAAAACACCAGGAACAATATCCCTGCCCACCCCAGGTAAACTCCCCGTCCTGCTGCCATTACCCGAAACGGGTCTTCCCATCAATCTACTGAGTACCAGACCGGATATCAAAAGCAGCTATTTCAGGTTACGGGCGGCTGATTACAATGTGGCAGCGGCAGTAGCCGACCGGTTACCACGTCTAAGCATTTCAGCCGATATTACCACAACCGGAAAGCGGGCCAGTGATCTCTTTAACAACTGGATTTCATCTCTGGGTGCCAATCTTTTTGGCCCACTCATAGACGGTGGACAACGAAAGGCCGAGGTTGACAGAACCGGGGCCATTGCCAAGCAGAAATTTTATCGTTATGGACAAACGGTAATCGAAGCAATAGGTGAAGTGGAAAACAGCCTGATACAGGAAAAAGAACAACGAAAAATTATTACCAGCCTGGAGATCCGCCTCCAGCTGGCAGCAGATTCCATCGAACATATTGGTCATCGATATCGACAGGGTGCTGATGATTATCAACGGGTATTACTTGCCCTGCTCTCCCACCAGGGGGTGCAACGCACTTTACTTTTCAACAGACTCCAACTTATCAATTACCGAATCGCGCTTTATCGCGCCCTAAGCGGATCTACGCCATATCTTACCGCAAACAAAACACAAACAGAGACACAGGGTTCTCCAATCGGACCAACGGGAACACAATGACACCAGAACAACATTCCACCCAGAACCGTCCAGAAAAGAGCAAACTGTTCGTTTTTTTCGTGCAACTCTTCCTCTCGCTTTTCGTCCTTGGCTGTGCAATAGCACTTGCTGCCTACTATCTCAAAACCAGCCAAAAGGCAAGGCCCCACAAGCGAAAAAGCAATCCTCCACTGGTCAAAACCCAAAGCGTACACTACCAGTCACACCAGATACAGATTACCGCCATGGGAACAGTTATTGCCGCAAAAAAAATCAACTTAAAATCAAGAGTAAAGGGAGAGATTGTCAATACCAGTGATGAATTTGTCCCCGGTGGTTTTTTCAAAAAAGGAGACGAGTTACTGAGTATAGATCCCACTGACTATAAACTCATCGTTTTGCAACTGCAGAGTGACGTTGCAAAAGCTGAAAACAACCTTCTCCTTGAACAGGGTTACCAGCGGGTAGCGCAAAGAGAATTCGATCTTCTCGGCCAGGGTGTGACGGAAACTGAGAAAACGCTCATGCTCAGGCAACCTCAACTGGCAATCAAAAAGAGTGAGCTTGCAACCGCCAGAGCAAAACTCAATCAGGCGGAACTTAATCTCCTGCGCACCAGTATAACTGCACCGTTTAATGCAGTATTGCAATCCAGATCAACGAATACCGGCAGCCTGGTTTCCGAATCAACCCCCCTTGCGGAACTCGTAGAAACCGACACATTCTGGCTTGAGCTAACCGTCCCCGTCAGTCAATTACAATGGATAAACATTCCCACTACAAAAGACCAGCAAGGTTCCACCGTCACGGTCTTTTTGCAGAATGATACGAAAGAAAAAACGTTTCGTACCGGCCATGTAGTACGACTTGGCGCCGGACTGCAAAAAGAGGGACGCATGGCCATTGTCTATGTTGCAGTGAGCGACCCACTCTGCCTGCTTCCGAAAAATAAAAACCTGCCTAAATTACTGCTGAACTCTTTTATTCATGCAGTGATTGACGGCATCGAACTCAGGGCTGTGGTGCCGGTCAAACGAAGCTCTATCCACGATAACAACACACTCTGGCTCCTTACAGACAAAAATAATCTGGAAATACGCCCGGTAAAAATCATCACCGGTAACAGGGATCAGTTCCTTGTCAGCTCGGGTATTTCTGAAGGAGAAACTCTTATAATTTCGGGTCTTGCAACTCCTGTAGACGGTATCCCTTTACGGCTCACTCCGACAACGCAGAATCAAAGCGCCAATAAAAATGAGCCGGTACCGAAACAACCCACTACGTCCGGAGAGAAAACCAGGTGAGTTCTTCCTCTAGCCCCAAAGAACACGGTGTCATCGCCAGGATGGTCTATAACCGTGTCACTCCAAACCTCTTAATGATCGTCTTCCTTATTGGCGGATTTTTCACCAGTTCGAATATCAGGCGGGAGGTCTTCCCTCCTTTTGAACTCGACCGGATATCAATCAGTATCGCCTACCCCGGTGCCAGCCCAGAGGAGGTCGAACAGGGCATACTCCTCGCCGTGGAAGAGGCCATCCGCGGCATCGAAGGTATAAAGGAAATCGATGGTACGGCTTCAGAGGGCGGCGCGCGCATACTTGCCGAACTGCACGATGACGCCAATCAACAAAAAGTGCTCAGAGACATTCAACAGGAAATCGACAGAATCACCACCTTCCCCAAAGATGCCGAAGACCCCGTTATTACACTTGCCTCAATCAAACGTCAGGTCCTTCGATTAAACATCTACGGTGATGTCGACGAGCGTATATTGAGAGAACTTGCGGAACAGACCCGCGACACACTCCTGCAGAGCGGGAAAATTACCCAGATTGAACTGCGTGGGGTTCGCGACTTTGAGATTGAAGTTGCTGTACCCATTGAGCAGCTTCGCAAATACAACCTTACCCTTGCCAAAATCAGTACAATTATTAACAGAGCTTCTGTTGAGATCCCCGGGGGGAAGCTGCAGACAAAAGCGGGAGAAATACTGCTCAGAGTAAAAGACCGCAGATCCTGGGCAAATGAATTCGCCCGTATTCCAATCATCACGACCAGTGCAGGGAGTGAGATTTATCTCGAAGACATAGCCCAGGTCAGGGAAACCTTTGAAGACAGCAGTCGTATAGCCACCTATAATAACAAACCCAGTGTTCAACTCCTTATTTACAGAATCGGCAAACAGACCCCCATCGGGGTATCTGATGCAACCCACGAGGCAATGACCGAAATTGCTGACGATCTGCCACCCATGGTTTCCTGGGAAATCACATCGGACAGATCAATCATCTACAAGCAACGACTGCAACTTCTTTTAAAAAATGCCTTTGTCGGCCTTGCACTGGTGCTCCTGCTCCTTGGCATCTTTCTTGAGCTAAAACTTGCCTTCTGGGTCACCATGGGTATTCCCATCTCTTTTCTCGGTGCTCTCCTCTTTCTGCCGTTATTTGATGTTTCCATCAATATGATCTCCATGTTCGCCTTTATCATCGCACTTGGTATCGTTGTTGATGATGCCATTATCGCTGGAGAAAATATATATGAATATCGGCAACGCGGACTGAACTACATCGATGCCGCCATTCAGGGTGCAAAGGATGTGGCAATCCCCATTACCTTCAGTATCCTCACCAATATTGTCGCCTTTTTTCCCCTTGCCATGGTTCCCGGCGTTATGGGTAAAGTCTGGAGAGTTATCCCTGTTGTGGTCATTAGCGTCTTTATAATTTCCTGGTTTGAATCTCTTTTTATCCTGCCGGCGCACCTTGCCCACAGTAAAAAGAGAAAGGGTATTCTCCTCACACGGACCCTTGGCCGATGGCAGCAACTGTTTGGCAAAAAAGTAGTACAGTTTATCCACAAAGGTTTTGGGCCATTGCTTGAAATCATCCTTACATACAGATTTTTTACTGTCTTTTTACTGGCTGGTGTCTTAATTGTCACCGGCGCCTACGTGAAAAGCGGACGCATCAGCATGATTCTTGCTCCCAGAGTTGAGTCAGATAGAGCAGTCGCCACCGCAACTCTGCCCTATGGCAGTCCTGTTTCAGAAATGATTCGTGTGCGAAATATGCTGACAACAGGCCTTGAAAAAGTTGCTGCTGAAAATGGCGACACCACTCTTCTCGAAGGCATCTCCGCCCTCATCAGCGACAATACAATCGAGGTCAACGGCTACCTGACTCCACCTGGTATCCGTCCTTTAACGACAGGTCGGGTTACCGAACTCTGGCGCGAGAAAACGGGACCGATTATCGGTATTAAATCCCTGCGCTACGAATCTGACCGTGGCGGGCCCGGAGGTGGCGCATCTCTTTCTGTCGAACTCAGCCATCGCGATATCAAAACACTTGAGCAGGCAAGTACACTTCTGGCCTCCAGATTGAGCAATTTTTCTGCGGTAAAAGATGTCTACGACGGATACACTCCGGGAAAAATCCAATTGAATATCAGTCTCACTGCCCGGGGTGAAAGCCTCGGCCTCACCAATGCGGAGATCGGCAAACAGATACGCAACAGTTTCCAGGGCATTATTGCCCTGCGACAACAACGCGGTAACAATGAAATTACAGTCAGGGTGAGGCTACCGGAGGAGGAGCGAATCAGTGCACATACTATTGAGTCAATGTTTGTCACTACTCCGAGGGGAATCTTTGTTCCGCTCAGTGAAGTCGCCACTGTCAGCCGTGACAGGGCTTATACCAGCATTACCCGCCATAATGGCCGCCGCACCGTGACTGTATCCGCAAACGTCAACCCCATTGGCGAGAGTAGGAGAGTGCAGGCAGCGTTGAACAAAACAATTCTCCCACGAATTATGGAAAGATTTCCCGGCCTCACCTACAGCTACAAGGGCAGACAGGCCCACCGCAAAGAAAGTGTCAGCAGCTTACTGCAGGGCTTTCTTTTTGCCCTTGGCTGCATATATTTTCTCCTGGCTATTCCCTTTCGCAGCTACCTGCAACCCTGTATCGTAATGATCGCCATCCCTTTCTCCATGGTTGGCGCAGTATTTGGCCATATGATTATGGATTACAATTTGAGCCTGATGAGCATGATGGGGATTGTTGCGCTCTCAGGAGTTGTTGTCAATGATTCCCTCGTCCTTATCGACTATGCAAACAAAGAACGACTACGGGGAAGAAATCCCAGGGATGCTATTAAAAATGCGGGTCTGCGTCGCTTCCGTCCCATTGCCCTCACAACATTGACAACTTTCGGCGGCCTTGCGCCAATGATTTTTGAAACATCCAGACAGGCGCGGTTTATGATCCCCATGGCCATCTCTCTTGGTTTTGGTATTCTTTTTGCCACCGTTATCACGCTTGCTTTGATCCCCTGCCTCTATCTTATCGTCGAAGATTTAAAACGGGGTGTAGCAAAGATTTTCTAATTTACTGGCAACCGACAAAATTAACTGAGCAACCGCTACAACCTCCTGGCCTTCCAGTAATTATTTTTCCAATACCCGTCTTTAAGGCTTGAGATCACAACTCCTTTTGATGTAGAGGCATGAACAAACCTTCCTTTTTCCATATAAATCCCCACATGCTTTTGGTATCTCCCCGTTTTGAAAAAAACAAGATCGCCAGCCCGCAGACTACTTTTTGATACGGCTCTGCCTCTTTCGGCCTGTTTTGTGGTTGTTCTCGGCAATCGTATGCCAAAAAGATCCCTGTAGGTGACCACGCTGAAACCGGAACAGTCTATACCTGAATGCGACATACCGCCATTTCTGTATTTTGTACCCTGCCACCTGGAGAAATGTTTTTTCAGCAGGGTGACTTTAGCCCTGTTTCCACTACTTTGATAACTGTATACTTTGTACTGCCCTGCACGAATACTGACAATTTCATGCCTTTTTGCACATCCGTTTATCATCAGGAAGGATAAACAGAACAAAAAAAGGGCATACCTTGTTTGCGGTGTATTGCTCTGTAATTGTTTTCCTTTGGTGATCATAGTTTGTCTTTTTCCAGTGGGGGTGAGTATTTACAAAAACCGACTGATCATTGATAATAGAGAATAATTACGATAAATTCAACGTAACTGCTCACAGGCCCCCCATCTTCGCACGGTCACATTCGCCGGCATAGAGGGGCTATAACGGGCAAATGTGCCTGCACGAATATGGGGCACCTGTGAGCAGTTACAGTTCAGAGGTAATAAAAACATAGAGTTATGAACTCCGTGAGTAGTTACTTTTCAGGAAAGGTATTGAAATATAAAGCTGCCATTGGGCGGGCTTTGAATTTGGAGCAGTAATTTACTGCCTGTGTAAACAGTGCAGATCAATGGTTGATGAATATCAAGAGGTTCGGGTATGAAAATCGATGAGTTAGAGCAGATGGAAAGCGAAGACCTGGGTACGTTACCTTCGGCCGAACGGCGGAAGTTTTTAAAACTCGGTCTTGCAGTTACAGGAGTATATCTGGGCGGTAGTGTGTTGTCTTTAACATCCGTCAAAAATGCCTTTGGGCGGAATGTGGTGCCTGAGGCTGGGGCGTTTTCGTATAACCCTCATTACAGTATGGTTATACGCGAGCATCTGTGTATTGATTGTGAACGTTGCAAGGAGGCATGTGTAAAAACAAACCATGTGCCGGCGAGCGGATTCAGGACGACTATCCTTGAGAAACGCCGTTCTCTTGGTGGTGAAAAATTTGAAACAATTTTTGTTCCGGTTCTCTGCAATCATTGTAATAATCCTCCATGTGTGAGGGTTTGTCCGACAACTGCTACCTGGAAAGATAAGAAAACAGGCATCGTTGTTATGGATCCAAAACGTTGCATCGGGTGTAAGACTTGTATGGCAGCCTGTCCCTACAACGCCAGGTATTTCAAGGAAGAAAACAGAGCTGTTGATAAATGTGATTTTTGCTATGAATCGCGGCTTTCCAAAGGGGAGACAACGACAGCCTGCGCTGAAGCATGTCCAGCTGATGTTCGTGTCTTTGGTAATCTTGCGGACACTGAGAGCAGAGTGTTTCAACTGGTGCACTCCCCCGAGACAATAGTGTGGGTATTGCGTCCCGGATTGGGAGCCATACCAAACGTGTTTTATATTAATTCGTAACTGCTCACAGGCCCCCCTCCATCTTCGCACGGTCACATTGGCCGGTATAGAGGGGCTATAACGGGCAAATGTGCCTGCACGAATATGGAGCACCTGTGAGCAGTTACAGTTCAGAGGTAATAAAAATATAGAGTTATGAACTCCGTGAGTAGTTACAAATTTCTTTTACTTAAAAATGCTATTATCTCAGCCTGTTCCCGATCTGAGAGAAAATTATTGTCATCCATTGTGGTTTTCATTCGTTTGACAGTTGTGATCCACTGCTCTTTGGTTTTACGGGCACCAAAAACCCTGTCTAGAGAGTGGCAAAGGCTGCACTTTCTTGAAACCAGTGTTTTACCGATTTTACTTTCTTGACTGCTGCCACTTTTAGCCTGCCTGGTTTCCTGTTGTATCTTCAGGTAATTCAGTAGTTGTTTTATATCAAAAGAAGTGATGTTTGGCGAATCCAACAGGGCCATTTTATTAACGGTTGTGGCCCAACCCTCCTTGCTCTTGAATGCCCGATAGACTCTTTCGAGGCTGTGACATTTAACACATTTTTTGTTCATGATGTCTTTGCCGAGCTCAGGGTCGAGTACATCGCTGTCATGGTTTGATAGGGTCGTGTAGGCCAGGTCAGAATGGTGGAGGAGGAAGTATCCCGCTGTGATGCCGGTTAAAGTGAAAGAGAGAGCAAAAAGGGTGATGCCGAGAAATGGAAGTATGGAGCTGAGCCGGGGATGTCGCCTGACGATAAGGATCTTTGTTACAATCAGGGGGAGCAAGACAAGCGCAAAGGCAATATGAATAATTGCCCTGGCGCCGAGTTCACCTTGCAGGCCTGAGACTTTTTTTATCATGAAACCAAGCATAAGAATAAAAAGCACGATAAAGAGGTAACCGAGTGTTTTATGGATGGTTAACCATCTAGCCTTTCCGGTATGGTCTTCTGTTCGTCCAACAATTTCAAGCATGATGAACACGGCGGCGCCCGCCGTTGCAACAAAAAGAATAGCGAAAAGAGATGCGATTTGTGGAGTCATGATTATTCCTCAAGCCATGGGGATATCGGTGACTCTCGACAGCTCAGGGTCGAGTGACGCGAGATCGGTTCTGTCGAGATCGTGGATGGACGATTTGCCGCAGATGCGACAAATCGTTTTAATTTCGCTGGTGGCGGCAGTAATAAAATTGGCAACTTTTTCTGCCCCCTG
This sequence comes from uncultured Desulfobulbaceae bacterium, assembly GCA_947311315.1. Lineage (GTDB taxonomy): Bacteria > Desulfobacterota > Desulfobulbia > Desulfobulbales > Desulfocapsaceae > Desulforhopalus_A. The sequence goes on from CAMZKN010000183.1 coordinate 12,304, forward strand.
CTGAACGTCCAGTCGTTTTCTCAATGCGTTATCCTGGGTCGCAATACCGTAGGGACAGCTGCCAAGGTGACATTGACGCAGATAGGTACAGCCAAGGGCAATTTTTAATGCCCCGGCCATATACACTCCATCGGCTCCAAGTGCAATGGCCTTTGCTATATCTCCGGGATGGCGGATACCGCCGGCACAGAGGAGTGTAACACGCTGCCGCAGGTTGTTTTTTTCAAAGTAATCACCGATGCGGGGCAGGGAGTAAATAAGAGGCAAACCTACGTGATCCTTGATTGTGACAGGAGCCGCTCCGGTTCCCCCTTCGCCCCCGTCAATAACCAGTACATCCGGAATATGTTTCTGTTTGAAAATGGCGTCAAGGTCCTCTTCCAGATGGCCTCCGACAAACTTTAGCGCAATCGGTTTTCCTCCGGTCAGTGTTCTTAACTCAAGAATTTTTGCCGAGAGATCCGCAGGGCTGGCAATGTCCTGATGCACTGCCGGAGACTGAGCCATCTTCCCGGCCGGGATCTGGCGAACGGCCGCAATTTGTGCGGTTACTTTTACCCCCGGCAGTTTCCCGCCCATACCCGGTTTGGCCCCCTGCGAGATTTTGATTTCTATCATATCCGCCACCTGGAGCCTTTCTTTACTGATGCCAAAGCGCCCGGTGGAGTATTGCAGAGTAATATACTCCGCAAGCTCTCTTTCTTCGTCCAGCATCCACCTTCGCCGGTATTGGCGATTGTCCCGGCAAGAGATGACCCGAGGGCCAGGGCCATCTTTGCCTCTTTACTCAAAGCACCATAGGACATTGGCGCATTTAAAATCGGTGTTTTGAGGGTGATGGGAAATTTTGCAGTCTTGCCAAGTGTTACTGTTGTCTCTACCTCCGTTGCATCACCAAGCGGAAGCGTGTTTATTTGAGCTGGGAGGAAAATCAGATCATTCATATCCAAAAATGTTCTGGTTGTACCTTTCCCCTCCATGTAGGACGTACCTGTGGCCGCCATGGCCCGGATCATGTTTCTCGTGTTGGCATCCCATCTGCCAAAATTGTCCGCTCCGGGGGCATGGAGGAAGGCATCGGCTGGACTATTGCAACTCGGACAGAAATGAAAGTTAATATTCCCCGTATGCAGATAACCGCAGACGGGGCAGCGATAACTTGTCATAACCTATTTGAACTCGTGGACGAGAACATAGTCGTTGGCAACACGGGTTGCGTGACAACCAATACAGCCACCTGGTTTTCCGGCTTTTAGTGTTTTTCCCTTGGCGCTGTATTTTACCCAAAACCAGTCGCCGTCGTCCGGGTTGTAGCCCTTAATTTTGTACATAACTGTGATGGCTTTCAGTTCATGGGACGGGCTGTAATTCTCTTTTACTTCAATAGCGCCAAAATGAAGTGGGGCGGCCATTGAGTCGAGGGCCTGTTTGTTGACAAAAACTTTATGCAGAGGTGCGTGGGGTGCCCGGCCTTCCTGCATACCTTTGTGGTCAGGCCAATACTGCCACTTGGTGTAGGGTGAAACCTTGGAAATATAGTTCCAAAGGGCGTCTCCGTCAGGGCCTGGCATATCCTCAGCCATTGTCAATAAGCTGGTACTGAACATCATTGCGATAGCCAGGCATACTGTGATCATCAACCTCTTCATACGTATCTCCTTTACGGGTATGTGCTGCCAATAATACCCATAGTGCAATTGCCCGGGAGACCACTCCTTGTGATCTCGATATGGAGTATCAACAATTGCTTTTCTATACGGTTTGTCGGTGTTGCAGGAAAATCCTTACAGGTTCATTTGAAAAGGGGCAATTATTTTGAGGCCCTCTGCTCAATTGAGGCTGCTGATTATTGCACTGTTCAATTGTTTTAAGTCAAAAGGTTTGGCAACGGCTGCCCGGAAACCGTATTCCCGGTAGTTGGCCATTACAGGATCGTTGGAATATCCACTTGAAACTATGAGTTTTGCATCGGGATCTATCTGCAACAGTTTTTCTGCCGCTTCCTGTCCTCCCATGCCTCCGGGAATTGTGAGATCCATAATCACGAGATCAACCGGGGTGCCACTATCCTGTAATTCTTGATATTTGTTGATTGCCTGGGTGCCATTTGTGACAGAGATTGTTTCATGACCCAGGACAGCAAGTTGCGATTTTGCCACATCCCTTAAAATTTCTTCATCATCCATTATCATAATCCTGGCAGCTTTAATTGCGGAGGAATTTTTTGTCTCTTTTGTGGTAGAGTTTTCGCTCATCTGAGGTTGTACTGCAGGCAGAAATAAGGTGAACTCTGTACCTTTACCAATGGTGGAATGAACCGTGAGATATCCGTCATGTTTGTTGATGATTGAATGACAAATAGCAAGACCGAGTCCACTGCCTTCCTGCTTTGTAGTAAAATAAGGGTCAAATATTTTGCTTATTATTTCTTTTGGGATGCCGACGCCTGTATCTTGAATGGTAATGCAGACATACTTACCTCGATCCACGCTAAGCAGTGCTTCGATCGCGGCATCTTCAATATTGTTGCATTTTATTGTTATGGTGCCCCCTTCCGGCATGGCATGTTTTGCATTTATAATGATGTTTTGAATAACTTGATCAAATTGTCCACTATCCACATCAACCATCCAGAGATCTTGTTGAAAATTGTAATTGCAGGCAATCCGGCTGCCATGAAGGATAAAATCAGCTGATTCTCTGATGAATTCCGGCAGAGAAGTTATTTCTTTGACTGGTTCACCACCTTTTGAGAACGTGAGGAGTTGATCTGTCAGTTTAGCCGCTCTTTTAGTTGCCCTCTCAGCACCAGAGAGGAGAAAAGCTGTTTTTTTGTCGGATTTTTGCATTCGTAAGCCAGCCAGTTCAATATTGCCCAGAATGGCCGAGAGAATATTGTTGAAATCATGGGCTATACCACCGGCGAGGACACCGATGGATTCCAGTTTTCTGGTTTTAAGTAGATCTTCCTCTACTTTTCGTTCGTGGGTCACGTCTCGAAACACAAGGACGACGCCAATAACGTTACTTTGCTTGTCTCTGATTGGAGCGCCACTGTCCGCGATGGATCGTACTGTGCCGTCTTTTGCTATGAGAGCTGTGTGATTGGCAAGACCGATTATTCTACCGAGTTCTATGACACGCTGGACAGGGCTGATACATTTCTGCCCTGTTTTTTCGTTAAAGATGTTAAAAATTTCAGTGGATGGTTTACTCTTTGCGTCCTCGTTACTCCAGCCACAAAGTTCTTCTGCGATTTTATTTAAGAAGACTATTTTGCCCTCAATATCTGTTGTGATGACGCCATCACCGATTGAACGCAGAGTTACATTGAGGCGTTCTTTTTCACTTTGAAGCGCTTTCTCTATATTTTTTCTCCTACTTATATTTGTGGCGATTTCTATGCGAACAGTTCTACCATCTGTCCACTGAATGGCCTGATCTCGACACTCAAACCATTGGTCGGTTACAGAGTTTTGGAATTCCCATACATGGACGCCGGCTGGTGTGCCATTTGGTGCAACAAGTAAATGGTTGGTACAGAAAGCACAGGGCTGATTTTGGTTCTGCTGCATACTGAGATAGCATTTTTGTCCAATGGCATCACCGTAAATATTTTGTGCATATTTATTTATGAAAATAAGTTCATAGGTTTCCATGTCAGCCACATACACAGCAGCATCCAGGCTGTCCAGCACGGTTTGGAAGCGGATGGCAGTTTTGGTTATCTCTTTGTCTCTGGCTCTGATGGCCGTAATGATTGTATTGAATTCTAAAATATTTCCAGACATTGAAGAAGAGAGGGGGAGCTGAGTTTCTTTATCAGAGCGCTTCAATGCATTGACAATGTTGTTTATGGGTGTGGCAAAAAAATTGTTGAAAAAACGTTGCAGAATGAAAAACAGAAGTAGAAACAATAGCAGTAGGAAAATGAGCTGATTTATCAGATTTTTTTTGATTGTTTTGTTCGCCACCGCCTCGGGGATGCAGTAATAAATGATCCAATTGTCAGGTTCTGTGAATTGTTCGCCGAGAGCGATAAACTTCTGACCTTGATAAAAAAAAGAAAAGAGGCCTGTCTCGTCGGGACTGGTGATATTTTTTAGATCAAAACCCAGGTTGTGGCGGGTTGCCATCAGAGAACGATCGGGGTGATAGATCGTCTGGCCGGTGGTAGAGAGGACAAAGAACATTTCATCTTCAAAAAGTTTCCCATCTTCAAAGCTGGCAAGTGCTGGAATTATGTTTGCCAGGCTACGTTCAACTATCAAAAAATATCCATTTTTAAGGTAACTTCTCCAAAAGTGTTGGTAAAGTCCATTCTAACCGTCGCATAGCATCTTACGAAAATCTTTAACCAGTGGAAGGCCATACATAGCTTTTATTGAAGTGAGTTGTTTTTGTGTTTTGTTGTA
>CAMZKN010000184.1 GCA_947311315.1 uncultured Desulfobulbaceae bacterium
TCTCACAAGAAGATTTATAGGTCAATTAACTGTATCTTATTTTGAGCAATATGTCCAATTGTAAATGTAACCTTTTAAAGTTGTATAAGAACTGGGTTAGGGTTAAATCACCCTGATAGTTATATCTGGTCTGATGTGTATACCTTGTGCCGGCAGGAGCTGAAAGTTGTTTTTACTTGACAAAAAACAAGCCGTGAATTAATGCAATACTACGTTTAATAACCGGATTAAATTCGCATTCGGATAGACGATTACGTATGATGAATATTTATTGTTAAACTCACTTAATGGAGGTGGATTATGTTTGAAGTAATAGTTGATAAAGACAAATGTAGTGGTGACGAAGAATGTGTAGCCGCATGCCCTGCACAGGTATTTGAGATGGTAGACGGTAAAGCTGATCCTGTAGAAATGGATGAGTGTCTTGGTTGTGAGACCTGTGTAGAGGTATGTCCTGAAGGTGCTATTGTAGTAAACGAAACATAATAACACCGCTTTTTATTTTCCTGGAACAAGCCCAACTCCTGAAATGGGGGTTGGGCTTGTTCTTTTTAAAGAGACTTCTAACGAGGTTTTTATGGCCCAAAATCTCAGCAAATTTAAACCCGGAGCAAAAAAGCAGACAATCCTGTTATTATCCGCTGTCCTGTGGACTGTTATAGGTGCAATGCTGTTTTTCAAAGGGATCTATCGGCTGTTACAACTGCGTGATATGCAGTTGTATATATTATCGGGTGGAGTAACTGTCGGTATTTTGAAGTCGTACTTTATTTTGGATAAATCTGCGAGACGCGGTATTGATCGTATATTAAATTTTACTGATGGCACCTGTCTTGGTGCGGTCTATTCTGTAAAAACATGGTTGCTGGTTCTTTGCATGATGGCAGTGGGGATTTTCTTGCGAAACTCCACTCTTCCCATTAGTGTATTGAGCTTTCTCTATATAACGATAGGCAGTGCCCTTGGGTTGTCCAGCAGGCTTGCCTGGTCGAGATGGTTGAAAAACAGATAGTTTTTTCAGGGTAACAGCTCAGAGGTAATAAAAACATAGAGTTATGAACCCCGTGAATAGTTACTTTTCAGGTTGATATGGAATACCATTCTTTTAATTGCATTAAAGTCAGTCGCTCAGCATTACAAAATAATTTTAGATATATACAAAAGTCTGTGGCTGCAGGTGCTGAAGTTATGGCCATGGTTAAAGCCGATGGTTACGGTCATGGTATGGTTATGGCTGCCAGGGCCTTTGCTGATGCGGGTTGCGAGGTCTTTGGTGTGGCTGAGTTGCGCGAAGGTGTGATTCTAAGAAAATCGGGCATTAACGGTCGCATATTTGTAACCATTGGGTTTGACCAGGAAGATGTGGGATTGTTCTTTAAATATGATTTAATCCCTGTTGTTTACACTTATCAGGCGGCGCTGGCTCTGTCAGAAAAAGCTGCTTTTTTCGGCAGGAATATCAAAGTACATATTAAAGTGGACACAGGTATGAGTCGACTTGGTATATTAGCGGATGAATTGTCTGAATTCCTTGGCAGCCTAGCGGATCTTCCTGGTATCGAACCTGCCGGTGTTATGAGCCATTTCCCGGAGTCTGATGATCCTCTGTCGATGAGCACACAGGATGGTTATGATGTTTTTTCCACAGCTTGTGATGCGATGAAAAAAAGAGGTGGCCAGGTCTGTCACATTGCTAATTCCGGAGCAGTGCTTAATTTTCCGAACACTCACTGTGATATGGTCCGTGCGGGGATTGCATTGTATGGATATCATCCGGCGGGTAAAGTCGATAGACAACCTGGAAAAAATGGACGATTGATTCCGGCTATGTCCTTTGTTACGCAGATTTTACAGGTAAAAACTCTTCCTGCCGGTCGGGGTGTGAGTTACCGACATACCTATCGAACGACTCAGCCAACTAAAATTGGTGTCTTACCGGTTGGCTATGAAGATGGTTTTTCCAGAAGTTTGTCAAATACAGCAGAGGTGCTGATTGGATCGGTTGCGGTACCGGTGATCGGTCGAATTTGCATGAATATGTGTATGGTTGATGTCAGTGGCATTGATACTGTTAAGGCTGGAGACGAGGTGGTTATAATGGGTCGGCAGGGTGATAATTTCATAACGGCCGATGATATAGCGGAAAAGATGGCAAGTATCAGTTACGAAGTGCTTTGCATGTTTGGCAATAATAATAATAGAATGTCTACCGAGTAAAATTAATGATTCGTTTACGATTGAAAAAAGTACTCGATGCCTGTTTTGATGAAGGTGTCAGTGAGAGCTTGTGGTCCTCTGCCGGAGAGGGAAAATTTGCTGTCGAACTGCCAAAGCACGAAGGGCAGGGTGATTTTTCTACAAATATTGCTCTTGTTCTTGCCGGTATTGAAAAGAAAAATCCCAGGGAACTTGCAAAAAATATTGCGGAAAAACTTGCAAAAGTGAGCGATCTGGTGGCCAAAGTGGATATTGCCGGGCCGGGGTTTGTTAATATTTTTATTAACCCCGACGTCTGGCGTCAGATGATTCCACAGATTATTGCAGCTGGTCAGGAGTTTGGCAGAAGTAAGATCGGCGGCAAGAGCAAAGTCATGGTGGAGTTCGTCAGTGCCAATCCGACCGGGCCACTCAGTATCGGTCACGGACGACAGGCAATTCTTGGTGATTCCATAGCCAGACTGCTTGAAGCAACTGATCACGATGTTTACCGGGAATACTATTATAATAATGCCGGCAGACAAATGCGTGTACTCGGAGAATCCACTAGGGCCAGATATCTGGAGTTACTGAATGTTGAGCACGAATTTCCAGAAGATGGTTATCAGGGTGAGTATATAGTTGATATAGCCAGGTCTCTTGTTGAAGAGCATGGGGATTCCCTGAAAGACCATGAAGATGTTACCCCTTTTAAAGAACAGGCGGAAAAGTTTATTTTTAAGGATATATCTTCAACCCTGCAGCGTATGGGGATTGTCTTTGATAATTATTATAACGAACAGTCACTTTATGAAGACGGGCATATAGACAGTGTTGTTTCTGAACTGCGAAGTAAGGGATATGTCTACGAAAAAGATGATGCTGTCTGGTTCAAAACGACGGAATTTGGTCATGAACAGGATCGGGTAATTATTAAAAGCAGTGGTGAACCCACATACCGATTGCCGGATATTGCTTATCATCGTGAAAAGTTCAAAAGGGACTTCGACTGGTTGATTGATATTTTTGGTTCAGACCATATTGCAACTGTACCCGACGTGCTCGCTGGCGTTAAAGCTCTTGGCTATGATCCTGGCAAAGTTACTGTGGTATTACATCAGTTTGTAACACTCACTAGAGATGGCAAACAGGTGAAGATGTCCACAAGAAAAGCTAATTTTGTCACGGTTGATGAACTGTGTGATGAAGTTGGTCTTGACCCGGTGCGCTTCTTTTTTATGATGCGAAAGGCTGATAGCCAGATGGAGTTTGACCTGGATCTGGCCACCAAACAAAGTCAGGAAAATCCGGTTTATTATGTACAATACGCATATGCGAGATTGTGCTCGATCCTACGACAGGCGCCGGAAAAAGGTTTTACTGATCTTCAAATTGATGCTGCCAACAAAACACTTCTTGTAGAACCGGAAGAACTGAACCTGTTGAAATCGATGTCTGCTTTTCCAGGAATAATTGAAAATGCTGCACTGGAGCTGGCTCCACATAAAATAATTTTCTATCTTATGGAACTTGCAGGACAATTACACAGCTTTTACAACAAACATAAAGTAATATCAGATAATAAAGAATTGAGTCTTGCCAGACTTAATCTTATTGGGGCATTGAGTGTGGTACTCAAAAACGGCTTGGATATTTCAGGTTTGTCGGCTCCCGAATCTATGTAGATGGTTGTGGCATGGCAGTAAGGCGGAAAAAGAAACAGGTAAAAAAACTCAAGTTTGAACTGACAAAAAGTGGGGTCGCAGGTATTGGGGTCATTGCTTTTTGTCTTTTTCTGTGGATGTTTCTGCTTGGGGTCTGGGCTGGCCAGTCACTTCTTTTGCCGTCCTACGGAAAATATACAACGATTGACCGAGATAAGACAAAAAACGATATAGTAGTGATTAGAGCTGACAAAAGAGCTGTCAAAAAATAAAAATTAACGGCTGATTATTATGATAGGAAAAGTACTTACCAAAGTTTTTGGCAGTAGCAATGACAGGTTTCTCAAAACACTGAGGCCTCTTGTTTCGCGGATAAATGACCTGGAGCAGGAAATACAGGTTTTAGATGATGCTGCATTGGCTGCCAAAACAATAGAGTTTAAGCAGCGTGTGGAAAAAGGCGAACCACTTGATGATCTTCTGCCGGAATCATTTGCCGTTGTCAGAGAAGCAGGGAAACGCGTTCTTGGCGAACGGCATTATGATGTTCAGCTGGTTGGTGGAATTATTCTTCACCAGGGAAAAATCGCCGAGATGAAAACAGGTGAAGGTAAAACTCTTTGCTCAACACTACCTGTCTATCTAAACGGTCTGTCTGGCAAAGGTGTTCATCTGGTCACTGTCAATGACTATCTTGCAGCACGTGATAGTGAATGGATGGGGCAGATTTATCAATTTCTTGGCATGCAATGCGGAAAAATTATCCATGGTCTTGACGATGATGAACGTCGAGCAGCATACGGCGCTGATATCACCTATGGCACTAATAATGAATTTGGTTTTGATTATCTACGCGATAATATGAAATTCGAACTTGATGATTTTTGTCAGCGTGGTTTTAATTTTGCGATAGTTGATGAAGTGGATTCCATTTTGATTGATGAAGCAAGAACACCTCTTATTATTTCAGGGCCAGCGGATATTTCCACCGATCTCTATAAAAACGTAGATCGTATTATGCCCAAATTCAAAGACGAAGAACATTACACCGTTGATGAAAAGGCAAACCAGATCTCCCTTACCGATGAGGGTATTGCCCTTGGCGAAGAAATGCTTGGCGTAGATAATCTCTATGACCCCAATAATATAGAAAAACTCCACCATCTGAACCAGGCGCTTAAGGCGCATATTCTTTTCAAAAAAGATGTTGATTATATCGTAAATAATAATCAGGTGGTGATTGTCGATGAATTTACCGGCCGCACCATGGAGGGCAGGCGATACAGCGATGGTTTACATCAGGCCCTTGAAGCAAAAGAAAATGTGACAATTGAAAAGGAAAATCAAACGCTTGCGTCGATTACTTTTCAAAATTATTTCAGGATGTATGATAAACTCGCTGGTATGACGGGTACCGCTGACACTGAGGCACCGGAATTTCGGAAAATTTACAATCTTGGCGTTGTTGTTATGCCAACGAATCAACCGATGGTTCGTGAAGATTACGCCGATGTTATCTACAAGAATGAAGACGCTAAATACAGGGCTGTTATTAATGAAATAGAAGAATTGCATAAAGCTGGTCGACCAGTGCTGGTAGGTACTATTTCCATCGATGTATCTGAAAAAATTGCCCGTATGCTGAAGAAAAAGAAGGTCGACCATGAAGTTCTTAACGCCAAACATCATGAACGTGAAGCCGAAATTATTGCAGCTGCGGGACAGCTTGGAAAGGTGACGATTGCAACGAATATGGCCGGACGTGGAACGGATATTAAGCTTGGTGAAGGGGTTGTAGACGTTGGCGGCTTGCACATTCTTGGTACATCACGGCATGAATCCCGTAGGATTGACAATCAGCTCCGTGGTCGTGCCGGGCGTCAGGGAGATCCCGGCTCATCAAGATTTTTTCTTTCTTTAGAAGATGATTTACTCCGTATTTTTGGCTCCGATAGGATCAGTGGCATTATGGAAAAACTTGGTATGGAGGAAGATGAACCCATCGAGCATACCATGATTTCAAGGGCAATTGAAAATGCCCAAAGAAAAGTAGAAGGACACAACTTCGATATTCGAAAGCATTTGCTTGAATATGACGATGTCATGAATAAGCAGCGTGAAGTCATCTATCAGCAGCGCTATGACCTTCTTAAGGGAGAGAGTGCTGAAAATGTTGTTCAGGATATGATAGAAGATCTGGTTGATGGAGTGGTACAGGAATTCTTTCAGGAACGTATAGATTCCATTGAATGGGACTGGGATGAGTTTGGCAAACGAATGGAAGAAATTTTCCACACAGCTCCGGCATGGAGTGAAGAAGAGAGGGAAGGATTGAAGTTTGACTCTTTCAAAGAAAAAACACTCGATTTTGTCAAACAAGAGTACAAAAAGCAGGACGAAGTAAATGGAGTCGAGACCCAGCGACAAATCGAAAAGCTGATATTGCTGCAGATCGTTGACAGCCACTGGAAGGATCATCTGCTTTCAATGGATCATCTTAAAGAAGGTATTGGTCTCCGTGGCTATGGGCAGAAAAATCCTCTCAATGAGTACAAGCGAGAAGGGTTTGAGCTTTTTAGTGCAATGATTGAGACGGTGAAGTCCCAGACAGTTTCCAACCTTATGCGTGTTCGTGTGGTTCGTGAAGATGATGTGGAACGGATGGAAGAGGAACGACGCAGGCGTCAGGAACAGGAACAGTTACGTTTAAATAAAGGTGCCGCCGGTGAATCGGCTTCTTCCGCTCAGCCAGTGAGGCGGGAAGGTGATAAAATTGGTAGGAACGCACCTTGTCCGTGTGGATCCGGCAAAAAATACAAACGATGCTGTGGGAGAGAAGCGTAGCAGACCAAAGAGTAGGAAAGAAAATAGCGGATGGCATGTGTCATCCGCTATTTTTTGTTTTTATCCCCGTAGTTTTTTCGGTTCCATCAGGTTGTCTTCCATGTGCTTGAGCTCGTCGATTCCGGAAATGACAACATCAGAATCAGGGCTGAGTTCCTTTACAGGAAGCTTGTTGTCGTAATCCATTTGGCTGAGTACATGTCTCATGCAGTTGATCCTGGCCGTTTTCTTCACATCAGAACGGATGATGGTCCAGGGTGACAGGGTTCGATTGGTTTCAGAGAGCATCTGGAATTTTCGTACGGAATATTGATCCCAATACTCCTGGGCCAGGTTGTCCACCGGCGAGAGTTTATATTGCTTGAGCGGATCCTCTTTTCTTGAGTCAAAACGCTCCTTCTGTATTTTTTTGGAGACCGAAAAGTAGAATTTAAAAAGTTTAATTCCATCTTTTACCAGCATTTCCTCGAACATTGGCACATCTTTAAGAAAGCGTTTGTTTTGTTCATCGCTGCAGAATCCCATTACCGGTTCGACCATTGCCCGGTTGTACCAGCTACGGTCAAAGACCACAAATTCCCCTGCAGATGGCAGGTGGGTGACATAGCGCTGAAAATACCACTGGGTCAGTTCCGTTTCGTTTGGTTTTGTGAGTGCCACGACCCTGGTAAAACGAGGGTTGAGATGGGCAATCATCCTTTTGATGGTACCACCCTTGCCCGCTGCATCCCTGCCCTCAAATATGGCGAGAATCCGTTGTCCATTCAGTTTCATTGAACTTTGCAGTTTCATGAGTTCAATCTGCAGTTTTTTTAGTTCTATTTCATACTGCAAATGTGCGTTTTTTATCCATATTGCGGTCTTGTCGTGTCCCTTTTTAGTGTGGATGTTTTTATAAGCTGTTTCTTCGAGCAGTTTGACAGGTGTTTCTTTACGTTTGTGCTTTTTACCGCTTTTTTTATGACTCATAATTGATCCCTGTTAAAGAAGTATCCTTGATGTCTTTTGTACTATCACTGCAAATAATAGCAAAAAACAGTGATACAATGCAAAGTTAATTGAGTTTTTCGTAACTTCTCCAAAAGTGTTGGTAAAATAAAGCGTGCGTTCGAACCCCTGCCCTTGTATGATGGGAAGCATGAAAAGCACATTCGATCAACTCACCAAAA
>CAMZKN010000185.1 GCA_947311315.1 uncultured Desulfobulbaceae bacterium
CTCACCTGATTGTCTGTGATCATTCATGTTCCTCCTTAGAGCAACATGAATAATCTATTCACAATTATCCGGTGAAAATAATTGTCGTCAGGCGGTAATTATAATTGTCGCTGATCACCATAGGAATTCTTCTCTATGAAATGTTGAGCGGCAGGAGAATGTACAGTGGAGATACGGCAACTCTCATAAGAAAATGCATGCAGGTTGATTACGCAGAACTCGAACAGGTCTGTCCGAACTTGCAGAAAGGGATATACGATATACTGCACAAGGCCTTGCAAAAAGATAGAAACAAGAGATATCATTCCTGCGCTGATATGCGTTCTGATATTGATGATTGTCTGTTCAATATGCGGCAAAGGGTTGATGGAAAAATCCTTAAACATTATGTTCGGAGAGTGTTGAGTGAAGAATATGAGGTGGAAAAAGAGAAGTTGTCCCGGGGGGAGGAGCAGAATAATCAAGACAGCGAACTGACAGAAGTTGCTCCCATGAAAACAGAACATTTTGCACGGACTGATACTGTTTTTATGGAGAAAGTTGTCTCTGAAGAGTATTCCGAAGAAGATACAAAAACTGTCTCTTTGGAAAGCAAATATTCTAACAAAACTGGCATGTTGCGTTACTGGAAACGTCTGTTGCTGGTGCTTATTGTAGCTGGTACTGTTTTTTCTGTTTTTCAGCTTGCTGATTTGAAAATCCAAAAGAAGCTTGAGCCTGTTTCGAAAGTTGCAGTGAATCCTGAAAAACAGGTGGAATCAGCGACAACGACTTCGGTCAAGTTATCTTCTGTTCAAAACAATATACCAGTGGCACAGAAACCTGTAGTTATTTCCGTTGAGACAAAAGAGAAAGCAATTGCGGAGGAGATTGAAGGTTTGCTAAAAAAAGCACAAGAGGCTTTTGAGGCCAACAGGTTGATACGTCCGGGATACAACTCGTCTTATACGTATCTGCAAAAAGTGCTTGAACTGGATTCGGATAACAGTGATGCCCATGATGGGATACATCGTATCAGTTCAAAATATGTCCAATCTGCAGAGCATGCGTTGAAAGAAGGTAATTATGCAGAGGCGGGCGAATTTATTACCATGGGGTTGACGATTGCCCCCCGGGACAGCTGGTTGTTATCATTGCAGGACAACGTTGAGTTGGCAAAACAGAAGAAAATACGAAAATTATTTTTAAACGCACAGCAGGCACTGGATAAGAATAATTTAACGACACCGGCTAATGATTGTGCCTATAAATATTATCAGGATATTCTGGAGATAGAAAAAGAAAATTCCCACGCCCTTAACGGGCTGCGGATTATTGCAAACAGGTACGCAGAGCTTGCCGAAAAAGCATATATAAATTTTAATCTCACGAATGCTAAAAGTTTTGTCAGCAAAGGACTTGCCATTGATCCCCATCATCGAAAACTTCTGGAGCTGGAAAGAGACCTTGATCATAGCAAACCGGCGATATTCCTCAAGAGTCTGGAAAAATCCATTGAACCTTTGAAGAATCTGTTTTAATCAAAACACTTTTTTGATTATTTTTTTCAAAACCGAAGATTCTTCAGCCTGATTTCGTTCTGTGGTGTCTGCTGTGTTTGTAGCTGGTGGACTCGTCTCTTCTTTATTTATCAAGTTACGATATTCATTGGTGTCAAGAATTCTGGTTTTGTCATCCTCGAAGGACTCAGTTTCTTTCGCGGACTTTTTCATCAGATCTGACCGATCAAAAAACAGCTCGTGTTTGCCTATTGTTATCAGATCCTTATGCCGCAGATTGCGCTGGGTGATTTTTTCTTTATTGATGAAAGTACCGTTAGTACTCTCAAGATCACGAAGGACAAAGTTGGTGGTCACCGACTCAATTACCGCGTGTTTCCCGGATACTGCCAGGTTATCAATAACAATATCGTTGGATTGTTGTCTTCCTATTGTGCAGCTTTGGCCTGCAGCAATGGGATAGTCGCGAATCTTTTTGTCCTTAAAACGTAAAGTGATAATTGGCATCTCAAACCCTCTGTATGTATCATCAAATATGGAAGTAACCGTGGCTGTATGTTACTCAATATGTGACAAAAGTAAACAGGTTAGGTGCTGATTGTCGGATTGTTTTTATAAAAGCAATCCGACATTTTTTGCAGGGTTCTGCAGCTGTTACCCTATCTGTTCGCCAACCGCCTTTCCATAATCCTGGCAGGCTTTTAAACCTTCATCGGTTTGCACCATGGCCTCGGTCAGTTTTAAAGCTCCAAGATCGGTCATATCCATTTTGAAGACATGCAGCATGGTATCATAAATCATTGGAGCACTTTCGCCACTATGGGTATGTGAGCCAAATGCACCACCAATTTTGCCAGTCAAATTGGCGAGTTCTGCTTTAAAGAGAAATTGTTTCATTCCACCTGTCATATCTTTATGGTATGTAGGGCAACCAAAAATGTAGCCATCGTACCCGATAAGATCCAGTTCGTTTCCTATGGCTGAGATCTTTTTCACCACGACTTCATCTGTGGAAAAGCGAAGACCTTCTGCTATGTAATTTGCCATTGCTTCAGTTTTTCCGGTTCGGCTGGAATAGGCAACGAGTACTTTTTTCATGGAAACTCCTTTGTTTATGTAAGTGGTTGGTTGGTGTTTTGTGAAAAATATTTCACATATGAAGTTGCTGGTCATAAAATATTTCATCAAAATAATGTGCATGTTTGCTCCATTTGTCAAATTTTGGCTCCAGTAAGATGTAAGCTTGCGCTGACATCTGAATATTTCCTTTGTCTTCTTATCTCCTTTTGGTACAAAGCAGTCTGTGGTTTTAAAAGGGGAGTCACGAATTTCAGAGTGTTTTTAAAGAAGAGGTAGAGTGTTGAAGCTGCAAATGAAAATCGGTAGTGGTTTTGGGATATTGGTTGCTACATGTCTGGGATTGACAATAGGCACCTGGCTGGGTGTGAATGCGCTGGAGCAACGGCAGCAACAACTCGTTGGTCTTGAAAAGAGTAGGTCTTTTTATTACGAAAATGTTTTGCCAAACATTATTGTTGTTGAAAATCTGTCAGTTGATGCTGGGGCAGAGAGTGTTCAGGGTGCACCACGTAAACAGCTAACCGCAGCTCTGGATGGTGTCAAATTATGGAAGAAGAGTATTGAAATGCAGCCGGAGATCGAACCTTTGGCAGGGGGACTGGTTAAATTGCTGCAAGATCAATTGTCGATAGCTGACTGGAGTCAGGCGACGTATGCTGTCTTTGTGGGACAACTATTAAAGAGCCACAGCTCCCTTGAAAGCGGCGTGAACAAATATCTTACTGCAGTAATTGAGAAAAAACGTGCTGCAATTGCCTCTATTCAATTGTGGATTAAACGGATTGCCGTTTTTTTATCTATAGTAGGAACCTTGTGTGGAATTGCTATATCCTGGTTTATCTCCAGGATGATAACCAGGCCGGTAAATATTACCATTGAGAAGGTGAAAACGATTGCAACCGGAAATTTGACTATTGCAATTCCAGTTCTTACCAAAGATGAGATAGGGAGTCTGGCAAAAGCGATGAACACGATGACTGGACAGTTGAACGAGATGTTTTCAACTATCCAGAATAACAGTAATACGCTTAAAACGTCCGCCATCGAACTTACGAGTCTCTCCGGCGAAATGATGGATAATTGCCGTAAAGTATCCACGGATACAGAGACGGCGGTAGGAGCCGCAGATGGATTGAGTGAAAATATGGGAAACCTTGTTCTTACCATGGAAGAATCCACTTTAAATGTGAATTCGGTTGTCGCTGCCATAGAAGAGATGACGGCTACGGTTGGTGAGATTTCTCGTGATTCCCTTCATGCAAGCACCATAACGGAATCAGCGGTGAAAGAAGCACAACAGGCTTCCAGCATTGTTGAAAAACTGGGTATTGCTGCCGATGAAATCAACAAGGTAACCGAATCCATTAATGAAATAGCTGATCAAACGAATCTGCTGGCCCTCAATGCAACAATTGAGGCGGCACGAGCAGGTGAGGCCGGTAAAGGATTTGCCGTGGTGGCCAATGAAATAAAAGAACTGGCATCACAGACAGCGAGTGCAACAAGCGAAATTAAACACCGTATTGATGGTGTACAGGTGTCGACAGGGCAGGTTGTCACTGTTATGCAGTCCATTATTGAAATTATTGGTCAGGTGAATGAAATTGTCAGTTCTATAACAGGTTCTGTTCAGGAGCAGGCTACCGTATCACAGGAGATTTCAGGATCTATTGCCAGGGCATCGACGGGAATGAATGAAGTCAACACTAATATCTCCCATGCATCTTCTTTGAATTTGGGGATGGCTCAGGATCTTGGCTCTGTCCAGAAAGAGGTTAATGAACTGTTGAGCCAGTGTGAGGAAGTCACGGGTGCCGCTGATAACCAGAAGAAAATTGCTGATTTGCTGAACACATTTAGTTCGCGTTTTATCTTGAAATAAAGGGGTGTTGGCAGTATTTATTTTCTAAGGAGCGTCAACAGATCCTGTTGGTTTTGCAGAAATTTTGCACCAATCCTGAACACGTGGTTTCCTTTATATTCACCTGAATTCATCCAGATCGACCGGGCGGCTATTTCATGTTTGTCCTGCAGATTGTCCTGGGTTTCCAGGCAAATATGCAGGTTATGGCGGTCACTGTCCAGCGTGGAGAAAAACAGATGTTTGTTGTTGAGCATTATTCTGGTCAGGATGATGCACATGCCGCCCCTGGAAAAATCTACAACAGTTCCCGTTGATGAGTCGGGCAGTATTTCTCCGGTATCGACGTCTTGCAGACTGACGGATGCGGTTAATTCTGTTTTGATGCCCAGACTTTTGAAAATAAATGACGCCATATTCGCGCAGGCACATTTGCCCGTTATAGCCCCTCTATACTGGTAAATGTGACCGTGCGAATATGGGGGGGCTGTGAGCAGTTACCTGTAAACTACGTTTTTTGAGAAATATATCCTGCTCTAAAAATAGTGCTGGCTTTGGTTGTGCTCAGATCTTACTGTTTCGTTAACCTGTGTTGAGAGTTACTTTTGATGCAAAATTGCTTTAGAGGATGGAAGAGTGATGGATGAACAGATTGTTCAGGAATTAATCGAAATTGTTGGTGAAAAAAATGTCTCAACAGCGCAAGCTGATAAGATAACCCACTCCTACGATGCTACCCAGGAGGTCCATTTGCCGGACGTGGTTGTCTATGCCGCAAGGGTTGAAGATGTAAGTAGCATTGTAAAACTTGCGAACAGGTGGAAAATCCCGGTTTTGCCACGCGGGGCCGGTAGTGGTTTTACCGGTGGAACTCTGCCTGTGCATGGAGGGATTGTCCTGGTTTTAACGAGGATGGACAGGATACTGGATATTGATACTGAAAACCTCACTGCAGAGGTAGAACCTGGTGTTGTGACAGGTGAGTTGCAGCGTCAGGTTGAAAAACTAGGGCTCTTTTATCCACCAGATCCGGCGTCCAAAGAGTTCAGTACCCTGGGAGGAAATGTTGCAGAGTGCGCAGGTGGCCCCCGGTGTGTTAAATACGGTGTAACCAAAGATTATGTGTTAGGGCTTGAGGTGGTAACACCCACCGGAGAAATAATACGTACGGGCGGTAAAACACTGAAAAACGTTGTGGGGTATGATTTGACAAAACTTTTTGTTGGTTCCGAAGGCACCCTCGGGATTGTCACAAAAATTATCTTAAAATTGATACCAAAGCCTGCTGCTAAAAAAACGATGTTGGTTCAATTTGAAACTATAGCGGGTGCAGCACAGGCAGTATCGGCTATTATCAGTGCCAAAATTATCCCCACAACTCTGGAATTTCTTGATGCGGCAACCATTGACTGCATACGTGATGTCAGTACTATTTCACTGTCTGCTGACTGCAAAGCGATTCTGATCATTGAGGTGGATGGTGAGGCGCAGCTTCTCGACGAGCAGGCGGAACAGATTCTGTCCATCATTTCGCCTTTTGGTATTCTTGATACCAGGATTGCGGCAACAGATAAAGAGTCTGAGGAAATCTGGCAGGTGCGGCGTATTGTTAGCCCAAGTCTTGGCAAAATCAATCCTGATAAATTTAATGAAGATATCGTTGTGCCCCGGTCAAAGGTGCCAGATATGATTTGTGCGCTGGAGAAAATCTCTATGGATTATGATGTACCCATTGTCAATTTTGGTCATGCTGGAGATGGTAATATCCATGTGAATGTAATGGTTGATTTGAGAGAACATGGTATGGCCGATAAAATGATAAAGGTTATGGATGAAGTCTTTGCCGCAGCGGTCAATCTGCGTGGGTCTATTTCCGGAGAACATGGGATTGGTACCTCCAAAGCAAAATATATGAGTATGGAGCTCGGTGCAGAGACCATTGGCATGATGAAGAAAATCAAAAATGTTTTTGATCCAAATAATATCCTCAATCCCGGTAAGATTTTTGAGGATACTTCCCTCCAGACTGCTGGAAAGTGAGATTGATAGAGTAATGAGTAAGAACAAACGTTTGCAGGATTTTGAAAAAGTAATCCACGAGTGTGTAAAGTGTGGCGTGTGTCAGGTTCATTGTCCGACATATCAGGCAGAAAAAAAGGAAGGGGCGGTTGCCAGGGGCAAAATTGCCCTTGCCGCAGCGCTTCTTGAAGGACAGGCTGGCCTGGAAGAACGGTTGCAGGAAGACATCTCCATGTGTTTGATGTGCGGCTCTTGTGTTGATAAATGTCCCAAAAAGGTACCGACAAATGAGATAGTGGGGGCCGTTCGCCGGGAAATTACAGAGAATCAGGGCTTGAGCCGTATCGGCAAGACTGTTTCGACACTTCTTGGTTCCAAAGTTTTAATGAAGACACTGAGCAAGAGCGGAGCTGTCCTGTCGCCACTGGTGTTGAAAAAGATTCCCGAGACCAGCGGCTTACGGCTACGTTTTCCTCTTGCTTTGATGAAAGATAGAACGGTCCCGAAAATAGCCTATCGTAATCTTTTTGACAGGATTCCAGAGTACACCGAGGGGGATTCCGACAAACCGATAATTGGTTTTTTTGCCGGTTGTTCCATCACATATGCCTATCCTGAAATAGGTGAACACATGGTGGCTATTCTCAAACGCATGGGATATTCCGTTTACCTGCCCAGATCACAAAAATGTTGTGGAATTCCTGCTCTTTCTTCCGGTGACGGGAAACTGGTGGAAAAGCTGTCAGAAGCTAATGTTGCTGCTTTTGCAGATAAAGATGTGCAGTATATCATTACCGCCTGTGCTTCATGCAATGGTGGTATCGGTGAGTATTACAAAACAATGAAGGCGGATTATGGTGACTTTACTGCAAAAGTTATTGATTTTAGCGTGTTTTTGCAGCAGCAGGGCTTGTTTGAGCAATTGGCCGGGATGGATAAGTGGCCGGAAAGGGTGAAGGTGACATATCATGATCCCTGTCATCTAAAAACTCAAGGGATAACGAAAGAGCCGCGTCAGCTTCTACAGGCGCTGCCCAATGTTGATTTTGTTGAAATGGATCATGCTTCTTCCTGCTGTGGACTGGGCGGTACTTTTTCCGTCTATCACTACGATGTTAGTAAGGCCATTGGTGCCAGAAAAATTCCGGGCCTGAAAGAGAGTGGTGCCAGCCGGATAGCCACGGGATGTCCGGGCTGTATAATGCAACTTCAGGATAGTATTAACCATGCAGGCTTGCAGGTGAAGGCCGTCCATATTCTGGATTTGTTGGCACAGGCGCTGGGAAAATAGTAATGCAATTGTGTTGCATTAGAATAACTCCTGAGTGACGCTGGGAATAATTGTTTTTTTGCCAATATTTTCTGACTGTTTATCAAAAAAGTTTGCAAAAAAGCCACAATGCAATACAATTGCATTGTGGCTTTTTTATTTCGTTGTTTTTACAGTTGGAGGTTATAATGAAAAGTAGTAACGTGACTCTTTTTCTTACTCTGTGGTGTTGTGTTGTCTTTTCGACTACCGCACATGGCGTAGACAAGCCTGTGGTCTTTGTCAGCGTTGTCCCTCAGAGATTTTTTGTACAATCAATAGCTGAAGACCTTGTTGATGTGCAGGTGATGGTAAAGCCCGGAGCAAGCCCGGCAACCTATGAGCCTAAACCTTCACAGATGGCAAAGTTAGCTGGAACGGGTCTCTATTTTGCTATTGGTGTGCCGTTTGAGAAAGCATGGTTGGAGAAGATTGGTGCAGTGAACCCTAAAATGAAAATTGTATCAACTGATAGAAATATAAAAAAAATGGCGATGATTGAGCACCATCATGGCCCAGCTGTTGAGAATGCTGATGACATCCATGACCATGATCATGGTATTCTCGATCCTCATATCTGGTTGTCACCCCCACTTGTGAAAGAACAGGCAAGGGTGATGCTGGCAGCATTGCACGATATTCTGCCTGACAAAAAGGATATACTGGAAAAGAATTTCAAGCGGTTTATGGCTGAACTTACGGAGATCGACCTTGAATTAAAGGAGGATTTTCAGGACAAACAGGGACTGCAGTTTATGGTTTTTCATCCGTCCTGGGGATATTTCGCAAGGGATTACGGGCTACAGCAGATTGCTGTAGAGCTGGAGGGTAAATCGCCTAAATTTGCTCAACTGCAGGAACTTATTCATCATGCCAGGGAAAATGATATTCATATTCTTTTTGTTCAACCGCAATTTTCCACGAAAAAGGCTCAAATTATAGCCCGTGAGATTCATGGTAAGGTTGAAGTAGCTGATCCACTGGCTGAGGATTGGTTTAAGAATCTTCGGGAAGTTGCGGCAAAAATCAAATCTGCGGCAAAATGAGGCCTGTTTGAATATGTCTACACCAATTGTACAGATCGACGATCTTTTCTTTTACTATAACGGACAGGTTGTTTTACGTGATGTGAACCTTGTGGTGGAGCGGGGTGATTTTGTCTCAATAATAGGGCCAAACGGGGGAGGAAAGACAACCCTTGTAAAACTTATCCTTGGCCTTTTAAAACCTGCCAGTGGCACTGTGAAAATCCAGGGGCATCCGCCAGGGAACAATGGTACGGCAATAGGATATGTTCCTCAATATCTGAATCATAATCTTAATTTTCCGGCAAGTGCCATGGATGTAGTGTTGATGGGTAAGTACGATCCGAGCAGGCGCATGCTTTTCAGGCGCAAAAAAAAGGATCGTATTGAGGCACTTGAAGCCCTCGATAAACTTGGCATGGCAGACTATGCCAAGCGTAAAATTACCGATCTCTCCGGCGGCCAGCGTCAGCGTGTCCTTATTGCCAGGGCGCTTGTAACCCGTCCGGAATTGCTGGTTCTCGATGAGCCAACCGCAAGCCTCGACTCAAAAGGGCAAACGGATTTTTTCAGTCTGCTGAAAGAACTCAATCAGGAGCTGACAATTCTTGTGGTAAGCCATGATCTGTTGATTGTTTCATCATACGCGAAATCAATTGCCTGTGTGAACAAAAAACTGCACTATCACAGGGATGTTGGTACCACCAGTGAGCTTATGAATGCCTATTACGCCTGTGCGGTTGAGGAAGTGTGCCCGGTGGATCATATAATGGAAGTTATTCAGGACTATTCTCCATCGGAGGGTGCTGGCCATGGTTGAGGCTCTGCAGTTTGAATTTGTGCAAAATGCTCTGATTGCAGGGCTTTTAACAAGTATTATTTGTGGTGTTATTGGCACACTGGTGGTTGTTAACCGATTGGTTTTTCTTTCCGGCGGGATTGCCCACAGCGCCTATGGTGGAATAGGCCTGGCGTTTTATTTTGGTTGGCCTTATATGATATGCGCCATCGGCTTTGCCTTTTTATCTTCAATGGTTATGGCGGCGGTTTCGCTTAAATCAAAGCATCGCTCCGACACTATTATTGGTGTGATGTGGGCCATGGGGATGGCCTGCGGTATCCTTTTGCTCGACATGACGCCTGGGTATAATGTTGATTTGATGAGCTATCTTTTTGGCTCAATTCTCAGTGTACCGGGGTCTGATCTTGTGGTTATGGCTGCTATCGGGGTGGTGATTCTTGCTCTGATAGGGTATTTTTTTCAGGATCTTCTTGCCATGTCCTATGACGAGGAATTTGCCCAGATACGGGGTGTCCCTGTTAAGCGACTCTACTTCATGTTGATTGGGATTGTGGCAATAACCGTTGTTATGGTTGTCCAGGTGGTGGGTCTGATACTGGTTATTGCCCTTCTCACCATACCACCCTATATTGCCGAAAAATATACGCAATCACTCTTTGGTATGATGGTCTTGTCCTGCTTTATCGGCATGTTTTTCACAACCGGCGGTCTGTGGTTGTCCTATACCTATGATTTGACCTCCGGTGCTGCAATAATCTTTCTGTCTGGCTGTCTGTTTTTTCTTTCGTTGATTTTTGATAAGGTTTTGGTGCTTACCAAAAAGGCTGATATCCTGTAATTTACGACTCTGGCGTTATTATCATGTGCGAAAACTGTAATTATACCACTATTCTCAAAACAGCAGGTGTTGACGCAACAGCAAACCGCGTTTCTGTACTGGAGACCATTGGTAACAACAATTACCCGCTCACGGCGATGGATATATATCACGTTGTGGAAAGAACACTCTCCATAAACCGTGTAACTGTCTATAGAATTCTTGATTTACTGGTGGCAAAAAATATTCTGGAGCGACTCAGCAGCGGTGGCAGAACCGCCTATTTTGGGATGGCACCAAATGAAAACCATCTCCCACACCCCCATTTCTACTGCACCAGCTGCGGCCGGATGGATTGTCTGAACTCCGAATCCGTCCGCATCAACACCGAACAGCTGCAAAAAACATTTCCGGGAAAGATTGAAAATATTGCCATCAGGGTCGATGGAATTTGCACAAACTGTTTGAAAGAAAAGGCGCATTAGCCTCCCGTTGGTGGGTATAAACGAGAGGTAACTGCTCACAGGCCCCACCATCTTTGCACGGCCACATATGCAGGTATAGAGGGGCTATAACGGGCAAATGTGCCTGCACAAATATGGAGCACCTGTGGGCAGTTACAGTTCAGAGGTAATAACACATAGAGTTATGAACTCCGTGAGTAGTTACAACGAGAGGACGATACGTTGTCTTTGAAATAACAAGGTGAATATTTTTTAGATATACGATTGCATCGAATAGTTATCTTGACTTTCGTTAGGTAGAAACATATAGTTTAGTTATGAAAGAATTACTCTATCAATATAATCCGTGGTGGGAAGAATCGTTCAAAAACGAAAATGTGAAACCACGTGAAAAGTATCTCGTTGAACTCAGAAAATATTTAGTTTTTAAACAAATAATTATCCTCACAGGTCTTCGTCGTGTTGGCAAAACAACCTTGATGAAACTTATTATTGAGGAATTGATAGCCAAGGGTTTTGAGCCCAAACATATTTTATATGTGAGCCTTGATGACTATTTACTCCATAAAAACAATATAATAGAGATTGTTGACGAATTTAGAAAAGTTCATAAAATAAAAAGAGAAGAGAAAATATATCTATTTCTTGATGAAATTACATATAAAGAAGATTTCCATGTTCAGTTAAAAAACATCTATGATTCCCAGAACACCAAGTTATTTGTAGCCTCTTCATCGGCATCAATGTTGCGGGATAAAAAAGCGAGCTTAACAGGAAGGGCTATAACCCTTGAAATAAAGCCACTTGACCTTGAAGAATATCTATTTTTCAATGGGATAACCATTAAAAAAAGAGATAGGCAATTATACAAATCACACTTTCTTGAATACTGTAAAGTCGGAGGCTTGCCGGAAAATGTCTTAAATCCAAACAGAGAGTATTTAATGAATCTGGTGGATGATATTATTCAAAAAGACATAACAGCTTTCCATGCCATTAAAAATCACCAGATTGTGAGAGATTACTTCACCCTTTTAATGGAGCGAAGCGGGAAACAGTTGAGCATTAATAAAATTGGTAAAATTCTTGCCATATCCCCAGACACCTCAAAAAGGTATCTGAATTTCTTTGAATCAACCTATCTTATCCACCTTCTTCCTCGTTGGGGAAAAACAAACCAGAAATTACTGTCTGCCAAGAAGATTTATGCCTCTGATCTTGGCATAAAATATATGTTCATGGGTGAAAGAGATTTAGGTAGCTATTTTGAAAACTACATTTACCTATTGCTGAGAAACAAAAAAAAAATATACTACCTGTACGAAAACACAACTGAAATAGATTTCATCACAGAAGACAAAATCTTAATTGAATCAAAATTCTATGCAGAGCTAAATCAAAAACAGGAGAAATTGTTTAATGAATATCCTGCCAATAAAAAACTGGTGATCGACACTGTAGAAAAGTTAGAAGTGTTAAATGAAATCTAATGCGGTAAACTGCAAGTAAGTACCTCGGATGTATAAATCTACTTCCCCGGTTGAATACTCCTCAAAGGACCACCTCAAGGCAACAACAGGATTTAACATGGAATCATCCTCTTATTGGTTATTGTTTTTATCTGCAGCCATTGCGATAAATATCACACCTGGCCCGGATATGATCTACATCCTCTCCAGATCAATAACTCAAGGAAGAAAGATTGGGATTGCATCGTCTTGGGGGGTGTGTAGTGGGTCTTTTGTGCATTTTTTTTATGGCTTTTTTACCGCAATTTGTTCGTCCGGAACTGGGGCACGTACCGGCTCAGATTATTATACTCGGTTTTCTCGTAAATTTGGTTGGCGTGGTAATTGAATCTGGCCTTGTTTTAACTGCTGCTCGAACAACGAATTTTTTTCGCAACAACAGTCAATGCTCTACCTTACTTGATCGAGCTTTAGGCTCTATGTTTATTGGTTTGGGGATTCGCTTAGCCTTAATTGAGAATCACACGAATTGATATAGCACAGGTTGCCATTTCAAAGATCAGGACAAAGCACGTTGGTTCTGGGTTGATGTATCTATTGTACATTTTGAATTATGGATCAGAAATATGGCGTGTTATCACGGCTCTAAAATCTTCGAAGCTGGAAGTTGAGAATTTTTTTCCACCTTGACCATGGGGCCACAATTTGATATTAGTTTTTGAATATCTTAGAACTTATATTTACGGATAAGTTCTAACAGTTGTTGTGTCAGTTCGGTATACGGTTCTGACCAGCTGTACGATGCAATATCCTGAATAATTTTCTTACTTGTTTTGGGCTCCCTCTTCTGAAGGCAGCCTTTCAGTAGATCGAGCTGCTCAAGCAGGTATGCCTCATTACCAGGTTCCTTTTCAAGTTCTAATATATCTAGCTGTTGCAGTTTTTTCAGATCTTTCAGCTCATCCAGAACCTTTTTCAGCTCTGCAATAAAGTGTGTTTTCGCCTTTGACAACTCCGGTAAAGAGCCTTCGGCATGCAGTTTTTCTACTGCCATCACTGCTGTGTAAATACCATGCGCGCCAATATTTCCGGCAACCCCTTTAATTGTGTGTAAAAACACTGCTGCCGTTTCCGTGTCATTATCAGCAAAAACCTGTTTAATTCTTTGCAGCTGACCACGATAGGTCTGGTAAAATTTGCGCAAAAGACTCTGGTACAGTGAATGGTTTCCTCCAACATGTGCCAGCCCTTCCTCCACATTGATGTGTGCAAAATCAAACGACAGGTATGTACTTTTTCCGGTCTTCCTGCTGCTTTCAACAGGGGAGGGGGTGTAATTGCCCGACGGAATCCATTGCAGAAGTGCCGAAAAAAGCTGCTGTAAATTAATGGGCTTCGCAACATGAGCGTTCATTCCGGCCTGTTGTGCTTTTTCCTTAGCTTCAACCATTGCATCTGCTGTCATGGCAAGAATAGGTAATGTATCAAATGCAGGATCTTTGCGAATCTCAGTCACAGCTTTGTAGCCGTCCATTATGGGCATTTGAATGTCCATCAGAACCAACTGGTAGGTCTTTTTTTGTATCATGTCCACGGCCACTTTGCCATTTTCTGCGATGTCCACGATAAATCCATTATATTCGAGTAATTCCCTGGCAATCTGCTGATTAAATAAATTATCCTCAACCAGCAGTATTTTTGCACCGGCAATGGATTTCAGCGAATTATTGTCAAATTTCTTATTGACTGTGTCTGCCTGTACTTCCTTTTTCTGTAGTATGAATGTGCCGGTAAAAATGAATGCACTTCCCCTGTCCGGTTGACTCTCAACACGGACGGTTCCGTTCATCAGTTCAACAAGTCGTTTGACGATACTTAATCCAAGGCCGGTACCTCCATATTTACGTGTTGTTGAAGAATCTGCCTGGGAAAAGGGTTGAAAAAGCCTAGCCATCTGCGACTTTGACATGCCAATTCCTGAATCCTGAACCGTGAACTGCAATGTAATTTGATTGTTTAATTGCTTCTCCTGCTGTTGCGGTGCTCTCTGGGTATAGATTATGATTTTACCTTCGTTGGTAAACTTAACAGCATTATTACAAAGGTTAATCAGTATCTGTCCCAGATGAAGCGGATCACCTATCAGCATACAGGGTACATCCTGAGATAGATCAACCGAAAACAGCAGTCCTTTCTCCTCTATTTTGTTTTGCATCAAGTTGGTAGTGTTGACGAGTATATCTTTGAGATTAAAAGGTATGGTTTCAATGCTCAGCTTACCTGCTTCAATTTTCGAAAAATCAAGGAGATCGTTGAGCAACCCCAGCAGTCCGGTGGCTGCTGTGTCGATTTTTGTCAGATAATCTAACTGCCGGGACTCCAGTTCTGTTTGCAGACAAAGGTGGGTCATCCCCAATATTGCATTCATGGGCGTTCGAATTTCATGGCCCATATTTGCAAGAAAGGTACTTTTTGCACGATTGGCTTTTTCAGCTTGTTCCCTGGAGATAAGCAGCTCATTTTCCATCTGTTTG
Source organism: uncultured Desulfobulbaceae bacterium (assembly GCA_947311315.1). GTDB lineage: Bacteria > Desulfobacterota > Desulfobulbia > Desulfobulbales > Desulfocapsaceae > Desulforhopalus_A. The sequence continues at coordinate 14,880 of CAMZKN010000185.1, forward strand.
CGTCGAGTGATATCTCTGGAGATATTGTTTACCGCAATAAAATTCCCTGACTGATCATAATAAAAACTGCATTCCCAGAGCATATGATGAACATCTCCGGAAATACTTACCTGTCTGTTCTCAATTGAGCCATGGGATCCTTTGCTTGCGATAATATTTTTAAACCAGTTATATGTATCATCCCGGTCTTCAGGGTGGATAAAATCGAAAGCAGATTTGCCGATACTTTCCGTGGGTGTCAGGCCAAAGAATTTCTTCGACATGCGATTGACGAAAAGAAACGCGCCGGCAGCATCAACACGCGTGATGAGATCATTGGTTTCTTCTATAAATGCCTGATATCTCCTCTTACTAATCCGCAACTCCTGCTGTAGATGTTTTCGACTGGAGATATCTTCTTTTATTGCGACAAAATTAACAATTTTTCCTGATAGATTTATGATGGGAGATATTTTACAATATTCCCAATATAATTCGCCATCTTTCTTTCTGTTACGAATTTCTCCATGCCAGTTTTCACAGAGGGATAGTGTATGCCAAAGATTGGAAAAAAAAGAACGGGGATGATGGCCGGAATTTAGTATATGAGGACTCTGCCCGACGGCTTCATCCTCGAGCCAACCTGTATTCCTGGTAAAAGCAGGGTTGACATATTCAATAATCCCCTGTTGATCTGTGATCATTATCATACTGTCACTTTGTTGCACGGCCATGGACAGTGTCAGCAACTTGGTATCTTTCTTAACACGTTCGGTGATATCATATCCGACACTGAGTACTTCCTTGCAGGTGCCGTCAGGATTCAACGAAACCTTGTTTTTCCATGCTACCCAAACTCGCTCTCCATTGCTTTTGATGTTTTCGTTTTCATTGGTGGAGTACCGTTCTGTATCTAGGATGATCTTAGCCAACATCTCTCTACTGGATATTCCATCACTGAATTCTGAAGGGACAATCGTGTCAAGCATGCTGTGCCCGAGTATTTCCTGCTCTTTATATTCAAAAAATTGGAGTCCATATTCATTTAGGAACTGTATCTGTAGGTCAGGATTAAATTTTAGAATGATGGAGTTCGTATCTTCTACGATTTCACGATATCTCTGTTCGCTTTCGGCCAGTGCTCGTGCCTGTCCTGCATTTTGTTCAAAGGATATCTTACGGTTTGTGAGCAGGAAACTGAGTGAGAGGGCAAAAAGGAGCAAAACACCAGCGAAGTTGCAATACCAGAAAAAGAATATGCTTTTCAATTTCTGACGGACTTCGGTGAAGGAATCAGCAGGAATCTGAAGTACCTGTTTCCATTGATATTGTTTTGTCGACTGAATGAATTTGTTATGGGCACTAAATGGTGGGACTGTCAGAGTTTCGACTTCTGCGAAAGGGTAGAGTGTCATATAGGTGAAAAGGCCTTTTGGGGTATAGAGCTGCCCGGAATCAGTTGTGGAAATGGTGTTCCACTCATCGGGAAATTTTCCTCCAAAAGTGATATTTTGTTTATCCGGATACATAAAACCGAATTCTTCCTCGGTCGTACGCCCTCTCAACCAGTATCCTTCTGTGTTCAGCAGCATATTATAACGTCCGGGAATATTTGCTTTTGTCAGGGAGTCAAGCATGCCGGAGGCAAGATAGTTTATAAGAAGAATGCCGTTTTTGTGACCTTGGCGGTCAACTACTGGTATCCCGAAATGAAGAATAGGTTTTCGTGGAAGTTCAATCTTGTTGTGTTCACGGTTTAAGTCCAGCGGTGAAATAAAAATTTCACCCTGGTGTAACGCAAGCGTATCCTTAAAATAGTATCGGCTGGCTTTGTTTTGAAGCTTATTATCGGGCACAATTGACGAAGAGCCGTTATTATAATTAACCCTAACGACCTCCATGCCTGTATCATCAATATATCGGATCTGGTCGTATAACCTGATGTTTCGTGAATAGGAAAGAAAGAGAGACGCTATTTTTTTCCGGAAAATTTCCCCGTCTCTTTTCTGATATCCTTCGATATTTGGATTTTGAGAGAGGATTTTGACATTTGCGCTTACTGCATCAAAGTCAATAATAATACTTCTTTTCAGGTCTTTCAGATGACGTAGCTCTTCTACCCGATAAGAATTCAGCCTTTTTTCAAAAGCATTTGTATAGAGGTTGTAGAACACCAGCCCACCCGCTATCAGAAAAGGGACACAAATGGACAGAAAATAAAAGAGAACTGTCATTTTGTGTCGCTCCTTGATAATTCGAATGTTGTCGTCCATAGATATCCTTGAGATATTTACACGGAATATACTGTTACAGAGACAGGTAAAGACGGAATCCGTAGAAAACAAAAGAGAGTATGTAAAGGTATTATTTTACCCACGGTCTGCATATTTGCTTGCCGTCCTTTGAAATTCGTGTGCGATACCGAGAAAGGCCTCCACCATATCCGGGTCAAAATGAGTTCCTTTTCCTTCTGTAATAATGTTAACGGCTTTCTGATGGGAAAATGCTGGTTTATATACGCGCTTACTGATCAGCGCATCATACACGTCGGCAATGGCCATAAGGCGCCCGCAAATTGGGATGCGCTCCCCGTGTAAACCGAAGGGGTATCCGTTGCCGTCCCATTTCTCATGGTGTGTTTCTGCGATTTCTCTAGCAACATTAAGGAAAGAGTTATTTCCCAGCTGTTTTGAGGCTCTGCTGATAATATTGCTGCCAACAAGAGAATGCTGTTTCATCTCTTCAAATTCCTCTATTGTCAGTTTTCCCGGTTTCAATAGTATATGATCAGCGATTCCCACTTTCCCTATGTCATGAAGGGGAGCAGAAACAAACAATATTTCTATCATTGCATTATCAATGTGATCCTTGAATTTTAGATGGCTTCGCAAATGTTCAGCAAGCAAGCGGACATAATTTTGTGTTCGTTGAATATGTCCACCCGTTTCAGGATCACGGTATTCTGCCATTGTACCCATGGCGACAATAGTAACATCACGGGTCAATTTGAGTTCCTTGGTCCTCTCCTTGACCAACCCTTCCAGGTTATCTCTGTGTTGTTTTAATTCTAGCTGGTTATGCACCCTGGCTTTGACCAGACTGGGGTTAAACGGCTTGAGAATATAATCCACGGCACCGATAGCCAGGCCTTTGACTTCATCTTTCTGAGATGTCATCGCTGTTAAAAAAATAACGACAATATGCTTAGTGACCGGATCATCTTTTAAACGTCTGCAAACTTCATAGCCATCAATACCGGGCATCATTATGTCAAGCAAAATCAAATCGGGATGGTTTTCTACAGCATCTTCCAGGGCCGTTTCTCCGTCCATTGCCACGGCGATGTTATATTCATCTCCCAGCGTATCCACAAGGAGATCAACGTTGGCCTCTGTATCATCAACGATCAGGATTCGAGATGTGGATAGATCTTTCATATAATTCTCCTCTGCGAGAAGGCTGATTGTCGACCTATAAAAAACAGCCAGGTTCAATCAGAAACAATTCACAGGTATCATATCAGTGCTCTGTGAGATGGACAGTATTTTATTTTATACCAACCAGATGCTTTGTCAAACAATTGTCTCTTTTATGAATGGTAATACGCTTACAGCACATACTGTTTCCTGAAATAGTGGAGTTTTGAAAAATAGCCAGAATTGAAAAGAGAAATGAGATAAAAAACTTGTTTGACTAAAAGAGTGAGAAAATATCTCCCTGCGAACTAGACAAAAACAACAGAAAGCCGCCGGGATTTTTGGGGGGAGGCGCACTAGGTTTATGCGTCATTTGAATGATAACTACACTGGACGTAAAGCATTGCTGTGGAAAGTGAAGTTTTTTACGAAGTAAGAAGTTTTTTCCCCTTACCATCCAGAATTTTCTTTCCTGCTATTTTAGCAACAATTTTTCCAGGCCTTGCAAATCGATCAAGACAGCGTGCGAACAGCATCCCTGCCGTTCTGCTCTTTACAATCACATCTTCTCCAGCGCCAGATATGTTCATGGGATGGATAAGTTGAGCAATGGGCTCTCCTTTGTGCACAAAGTCGCCGGGCTTTTTTAGAAATGTAAGGATTCCTGTGGATTCGGCGGTGACATAATCAACGCCTTCAAGCGGCGTTGCTTCGGCCAATAGCTCTGGCAGCTTCGGCGCAGTACCCGCTATATACCCACGTCTTTGCAGGAAGCTATAGAGATTTCGAGCATCCTGCTCGGTCTGTTTCATGTCTGTATCTGTTACGCCGCGTAGTTCTACGGTTGCAGCAAGACAGGCTGAAGGTATAGGATAAGCAGGGAACTTCTCAGCCAGTATCCACCAGAGTTTACTGTTTGCCTCATCAAAGGGCGTTCCGCCAGAATCACTGGCCAGCAGGGTTGTCGGAGCACCAATCTGGGCAGATAAATCCATGGCATCAGGCCAAAGCGATGTTCCCATATATACGTGGAGAACAGCCTGATGGTCACAATGCAGATCGAGCACAATATCTGCATCATGGGCCAGCGATAAAAGCAGATGTTTCAAAAACTCCGTTTCACCGGCAGGTTTCATATCAGCGAGTATTTGCGCAGTACATTCTCTTATAAGAGCTACGTTCTCAGATTGGGAAGCACTGAGCCGGTTTTTGATTCTATTTTCAATCTGTTCAATAAGTTCAGGGTAATTTCTGTAACTTCTCCAAAAGTGTTGGTAAAGTCCATTCTAACCGTCGCATAGCATCTTACGAAAATCTTTAACCAGTGGAAGGCCATACATAGCTTTTATTGAAGTGAGTTGTTTTTGTGTTTTGTTGTA
>CAMZKN010000186.1 GCA_947311315.1 uncultured Desulfobulbaceae bacterium
CATATTCGTGCAGGCACATTTGCCCGTTATAGCCCCTCTATACCGGCAAATGTGACCGTGCGAAGATGGGGGGCCTGTGAGCAGTTACAGAAATTTAAAATGAGAGCCATCAACCTATTGCATCAAGAGTCGCCTGCAGGCCCGCCATATCATAAGGTTTTGAAAGTGTGGCAATAAAACCGTATTCTTTAAAATTGGCAACCACAGGATCATCGGAATAACCACTGGAGACAATCGCTTTTAAATCCGGATCAAACTGTTTCAGGATTTTCGCAACGTCTTTACCTCCCATACCACCGGGAATGGTAAGATCCAAAATAACGATATCAAAAGGTTGACCTGCAGCAAAACCACTTTTATACGCTTTTATTGCTGTTTCTCCATCAACTGCAAGCGTCACCACATGGCCCATACTGCCAAGCATCAATTTACCAATATCCCGAATCATCAATTCATCATCCATCAACAGGATTTTTCGCCTGCCACCCGTTGCAGCCCCGCTCCTTGCTGCCTGGCCCTCATCCCCTATTTTATTATCATCGGTTAATGCGGGAAGCAGAACTCTGACCCTTGTACCTTTGCCGACAACAGAATCTATAAAAGTATACCCACCATGCTTTTTTATGACCGAATACGCTATTGTCAATCCAAGCCCCTTACCCTTTTGAGCTCCCATGGCCACTGTGGTAAAATATGGATCGAATACTTTTGATAAATGTTCAGGTAAAATACCTGCTCCCTCATCCTGAAATTCAAGCACCACGTAACTACCGTCCACAATTGGCAATTCATTTATCCCTAATTCTTTATCCTGGATTAAAGTAGCAAGAGTAACACTCAATGTACCACCATGCTCCATCGACTGTTTACTGTTTTCAATAATATTGTGCAGGGCCTGACTGATATGATTCTGGTCAATATTAACCTTCCACAGCTCAGGTGCCACAGTAACTTCCGCCTGAACATTTGAACCGGAAAGAACCAGTTCGAGTGCTGAGCGGGTCACCGTTTCAATATTAAGAATCTGCTTTACCGGATTGCCACCTGAGGAGAAGGTTATAAATTTGTCAGTCAGGTTTTTTGCACGGTGCACAGCCTGAATTGCAATCTCCAGTTCTTTTGATTCGGCAAATTCGCTCTGCATCTGGGCCAGATTAATATTACCCATGATTGCGGTCATAAGATTGTTAAAGTCGTGTGCTATACCACCAGCCAGAACACCGATTGATTCCAGTTTTCTTGAATGAAAGAGCTCCTCTTCCATTTTCTGACGCCCCGCAATCTCTTTTTGCAGATTTTCATTTATTATTTGGTATTCTCTGGTTCGTTCGTTCACCATTTTTTTAAGGCGCTTCTGATGATCCCTCAATTGCCTGATCCTCATCACATAAAAAACAAAGAACAGACCTGCCAAAACAAGCACCAGGACAACACAAAACAAAGAACTGCGCCAAAACGGTTCATTCACATGAACAGCCAGTACAGATTGCACATCACTCCAGACTCCGTCGTTATTGGCGGCCACTATTTTCAAAACATAGTCCCCTTTAGCAAGCCCGGAGTACCGTCCAAATCGTTTATTACCGGCAAAAAACCAGTCGCTGTCCCAACCTTCCAGTTTATATTTATATTGGTTTTTTTGTGCCTGTGAATAATTAAGCCCCACATATTCAAATTCAAAATAGTTCTTCTGCCAGTCCAAATTGATATCTTTTGTTGTCTGAACTTTTAATGGTGGCACAAGTCTTTCCCCTCCCTGAGAGAGACGAAGTAAAAAAATGTTTACCAACTCAGTATTATGCTGAATTTTCCGGGGATAGAAGCTGTTAACACCACTCAACCCTACGAACCAGAGTTTGCCATCTCTGGTTTTGAGTGCGCTGCCACCATTATAATTAAGACTGTCATCCTGTAATCCATCCGCAACGGTATAATGCCGGATTATTTTTTCTCTTTCAGGGTCAAAAGTAAATAGCCCTTTATTTGACCCCAGCCAGAGATAACCGGCAGCATCCTCTTCAATAGCTCTAATTACGGGAGTTATAAAACCGTTTTTCTCACTAAACAGGGTGAATGTCCCCAGCACCGGATCAAATCTGTTTAATCCTCGATTAGTGCTGACCCAAAACACATTCCTGCTGTCCACAAATATGTCATTAATGGCATTACTGCTAATACTCTTTGGATTTTGGGGATCATGCTTATAACTGGAAAATATGCCACTCCCGGAATCAAACCGATAAAGTCCATCTATGGTTGGAATCCAAAGGATACCATCGTCACTCTGAAGAAGGCTATACACATAGTCATTGCCAAGGGCTTGAGGATTACCGGAATCGCTTTTATACTGGGTAAACACACCCGTTCTTTTATTAAAACTATAAAGGCCACTTGCCTCAACACCAAACCAGAATAAACCAGGCCTTAGCCGATCCTCAATAATCTGACTTGCAGTATGCTGCACATAGGGATTGAGATACCGTTTTATGACAACGCCCTTATCCCGATCAAAAAGATTGAGATACCCATCATTCGTTGCTACCCAAAAATCACCATCGCTGTCTTCAATTACAGAGAAAGCGTACAGATTCCATAATGCCTGTGGATTATTTGCATCAACTTTATATGTTTGCCATTGCCCGGTCTTATGATCAAGGCGATTCAAACCATTTTGTCCACTCAACCAAATATCTTTACGGCTATCTTCATAGGCACTCATCAGCCCTATGAAACCTGTCGTTGCAGGGCTATCCGGATCAACTGCATACAGATCGAATCGATGACTGTATCGATCCACTTTATCAACAGAGCCATTTTTATTAGGAACCCAGAGTGTATTTGAGTGATCTACAAAACAGGTTGCAATGATATTGCTGCTGAGCGTACCGGCACGCTTTGAATTATGCATGTACGTTGTGAATTTTTTGGCCTTTATATCATATTTTTCAAGACCGACACCATTAGAAAATGTCCTTCCAAGCCAGAGATTTCCAGAAGGATCTTCGGTAATAGAAAAAACTTGATTATTGATGATGCTTGTCTCATCTTCCGGATCGTGGGTAAAAACAGCAAAGGTACCATCCGTTGTTTGCAGCCTGTTCAGACCACCCTCGCTGGTTCCTACCCATATTTCTCCATCACTGTCCTGAAGAACAGCATAAACTATCCCTTTGCCAAGGGAATTAGTTCTGTCAGCATCATGGCGATAATGCAAAAAAGAATCCGTACGAGAGTCGTAGACATCAAGTCCTTTCGAAGTACCAATCCATATTTTTCCATCCTTATCGGCTATAATCGTCCAGACATCATTATCTTCTATGGTATTGATATCCTCCGAATCGTGTTTGAAAGAAGTAAATATTTTCTCTTTTTTATCATAACGAAAAACACCCTCCCTCGAACCAATCCATATTCGACCATCCTGATCCTCCGTTATCAGTCGGGGAGCCCAACGATAAGAGTTACTCCCTATGCTGCCCGGTTTTTCCTTATCCGGTTGAAAGTGAGCAATAGTACCATCTTCTTTATTATAGAGATCGAGACCGGACATTGTCACAATCCACAACAAGCCCTCGCTGTCTTCAAAAACACTGGGAACAAAGTTGGACGACAAACCATTCGGACCTTCAGTAAAGGTAAATTGTTCATACCCATCGAAACGAATCAGGCCACCGGTTGTTGTAAACCAGAGAAAGCCATCTCGATCCTGAATGACGCCCATATTATAGGCACCCGTATTAAGAACCTGCTCGAACCTGAGGCCATGGTCATCACCCTGGCCATTTACAAAAGCAGCAGAGAAAAAAGTGCTGACGAAACACAAAACAGCATACGCAATAGTGCGATAATTCATTCTTTTTTTTTACACCCAATAAAAAAATTCAGCGGCACGATAATAAAACTTTTGGAAGCCATTATCAAATACTTCTCTAACCACGGGCACCTGTACTTGTCATGTCCCCCCCTGTTGTACATCTTCAACGTTTACCTGTCAAACATCTTTACCCAACTTTAAAATCGTAAAATAAAAAATTGTGTGTTTACTGATAGTTACTGAGTGTCCAGTTTGCAGTTTGGCACTACATCTTTACTTTTGTTTGAATAATCGTTTTCTCCACATTC